>NZ_JBEXCS010000004.1:0-187600 GCF_040605395.1 Streptomyces sp. NPDC005648
ACGGCCGCGGACTCGTTGTGCGCCGAGATGTTGGCGACGTGCTTGGTGACGTTCACCGTCTTGCCGAAGCTGAACTTCAGCCGACCCAGGGCCTCACGGCCCGGCAGCAGTTCCGCGGACTCGGTCTCCAGCTCGTTCATGTCCATGCTCATGACGGATATCCCTTCTGAACTTCTCAGTCTGTTTGAGGTGTGTTTCGAGGCGGACCGCGAGCGTTACTGCTGGACGGTGATGTTCTGGCCGGCACCGGAGTCGGCCACGGACCACGAGGAGTGGTCGTTGACGGCCGCGGACTCGTTGTGCGCCGAGATGTTGGCGACGTGCTTGGTGACGTTCACCGTCTTGCCGAAGCTGAACTTCAGCCGACCCAGGGCCTCGCGACCCGGCAGCAGCTCCGCGGACTCGGCCTCAAGCTCGTGGGCGTCCATCATGATCAGTTCCCCCTCAGGGATGGGCAGTTCCGATCAGACACAGTCCAGTTCCCCCCGGACTCTGTCCAATCTGGTCGGACGAGCTGTCCAACGAGATTGGACACTAGGCCCTTCCGGGACCGCCGCGCAACCCCTTCGGGAAATCACCCTTTCGGCGGTTGGGGAGGGCGACCGTAGAATCGGCCCCGACAAGGAGAGACATGCCGTCGCAGCCAGCAGGAAGTGACCCGCCCGTGGCCAACGCACTGCAGCAGTTGATCCGTGAGCGCCTCGACCGCAAGGGCTGGTCCTACGGCGATGTGGCGCGCCGCGGCGGCATCCCCCGCTCCACGGTCCACCACCTGGCCACCACCGAACGCGTCGTCCGGATGCCCCAGTCGGGCACCCTGGAGGGACTGTCCAAGGGCCTGGAGCTCCCGTTGGACACCGTCCGCCGCGCCGCCGCCGAGGCCTGCGGCATCCATGTCTACGGCTCCCCCGAGGCGGCCGGCCCGGACTCCACCGCCCCCGACCCCGAGGTCGACCTGCTCATCGCGAGCGTCCAGAAGCTGTCGTCCGACGACCGCCGTCATGTCGCCGCTCTGGTGGAGTCCCTGCTCGATCGCTCGACCCCCCGTACGACGGACAAATGACCGTCACCGGCTCCCGCCCGGGTCCGCGAACGCCCATGGAAGCGCCGTCTTCCGTCAACTCGGAAAAAGAATTCAACTCGCCCGAAACCGCCGAGATCCCCCGCTAGTCTCTCGTCCTGCCCGAGGAGCGAGAGCCGCACGACCCCGGGCCGCTGGGGGGAACGTGGGCAATGTGTTGTTCGTGCACGGTGGTCCGGCCACGGCTGTGGTCCGCGGGCCCGCCGGGGAGTCGGTCGTCCTGCTCTCCGGTGAGCTGCCCGAGGTGCTCACCGAGAGGGCGGTGGCCGAACTCGTGGACCTGGCCGCCGCGATCCTGGACGCCGACGAGCTGGAGCTGTTCCACAGCTGTCTGGAGAAACTGCGCGGCAACGGGATGAGAGCGGGGCGCCGGATCGAGGTCGACGGCGCCGTCCTCACCGTGTACGAAGGGTGACGGCTCGCCACGGAACGCTCCGTCCCATGGGCGCGGTGGTGCCCGGAGCCGGACTTGAACCGGCACGCCCGCGAAGGGGCAGCGAGGTTTAAGCTCGCCGTGTCTGCATTCCACCATCCGGGCAGGCCATGGGCTCCGCGTCGAGGTTCGACCCTATCGGGATGCTTCCCTCGAACAGCCGAACCACGGACCCGATGTTGTCTTATTTTATTGACGTCTGAGGGTGCATCAGCACATGGAACGCGCCATCCGCACTTGCCAATAGCCTTGCGCCTGACACTCAGCCACGTATGCGGAATGACGGAATTTCACCGCCCGAACGAGGGTGCTCCACCGGTTCTCGACGAGCGTCGGCACAAGCGCTTGCCGCGCTCCGGCCCTCAGGGCTCCCCGTCATCCCCAGGTATGACGCTCCGGCACCGGGTCCGACCCGAGTCGCCCCTCGGAACCGGGACTGCGGCTGACTACACACGCTTCGACGGCGACCACGATGGAACACGACCCCTTCAAGCCGTCGTACCGCGAGGAGCCCCTTCCCGTGACCACCACACCAGTCGCCGACCGGTCCACCGCGACCGTGGCAGCACGTGCCACGGATCTCTCGAAGATCTACGGACAGGGCGAGACCCGGGTGGTCGCCCTGGACCGGGTCTCCGTCGACTTCCGGCAGGCCGAGTTCACCGCGATCATGGGCCCTTCAGGTTCGGGCAAGTCCACGCTGATGCACTGTGTGGCCGGCCTCGACACCTTCTCCTCGGGCTCGGTGCGCATCGGCGAGACCGAACTGGGCTCGCTGAAGGACAAGCAGCTCACCAAGTTGCGCCGGGACAAGATCGGCTTCATCTTCCAGGCGTTCAACCTGCTGCCGACCCTGACGGCCCTGGAGAACATCACGCTCCCGATGGACATCGCGGGCCGCAAGCCGGACAGGCAGTGGCTGGACAAGGTGATCGACATGGTGGGCCTGCGCGACCGCCTCGCTCACCGCCCCGCCCAGCTCTCCGGCGGCCAGCAGCAGCGCGTCGCGGTCGCCCGTGCCCTCGCCTCCCGGCCCGACATCATCTTCGGCGACGAGCCGACCGGAAACCTCGACTCCCGCTCCGGCGCCGAGGTGCTGGGCTTTCTGCGCAACTCCGTACGGGAGTTGGGCCAGACCGTGGTCATGGTGACCCACGACCCGGTGGCGGCGGCGTACGCGGACCGGGTGGTGTTCCTCGCGGACGGCGGGATCGTCGACGAGATGTACCGCCCCACCGCGGAGAACGTCCTCGACTTCATGCGCCTCCTTCCTGGGGGGAACCCCCAGACCCCCGAGTTCGACGCGAAGGGCCGTACCGTCTGATGTTCCGGACCGCCCTGCGCAACGTACTCGCGCACAAGGCCAGGCTGCTGATGACCGTGCTCGCCGTCATGCTCGGCGTCGCGTTCGTCTCCGGGACCCTGGTCTTCACCAACACCATCTCCGACGCCTTCCAGAAGAGCTCCGCCAAGGGCTTCGACCAGGTCGACGTGGCCGTGCGGGCCAAGTACCAGGACAGCGAGGACGACAAGGTCGGCAAGGCCCCCGATCTGACCCAGTCCACGCTCGACACCAGCGCCGGTGTACCGGGAGCGGCCGACGCCATCGGTGTCGTGAACGGCTTCACGGCCATCGCCGACAAGAACGGCAAGCTCATCGGCGGCGGCTTCCAGTCCGAGGGCGGCAACTACTGGGGCGACAAGGACCCGCGCTACCCGCTGAGTTCGGGCAGCGCACCGCACGGCAGGGACCAGGTCGCGATCGACTCGAAGACCGCCGAGCGGGCCGGCTACAAGGTCGGCGACACGATCCGCATCTCCGTCGACGGGCCGGTCCTGAAGCCCACCGTCACCGGCGTCTTCACCACCGACGACGGCAATGTGGCGGCCGGCGGCAGCCTGGCCCTCTTCGACACCGCCACCGCCCAGCGGCTGTTCGGCAAGCCGGGCACCTACGACGAGATAGACGTCAAGGCGGCCTCCGGCACCTCCCAGACTGCGCTCAAGGCCGGCCTGGACAAGGCGCTGGGCAGCAAGCTCGTCGAGACCACGACCGGCACACAACTCGCCGACGACCAGGCGCAGTTGATCTCCTCGTCGATGTCCGGGCTGAAGCAGGGCCTGCTGGTCTTCGCCGGCATCGCGCTCTTCGTCGGCACCTTCATCATCGCCAACACCTTCACCATGCTGGTCGCCCAGCGCACCAGGGAGCTGGCGCTGCTGCGCGCGGTCGGCGCCTCCCGCCGCCAGGTCACCCGGTCCGTGCTGATCGAGGCGTTCGTGGTCGGCGCGGTCGCCGGGATCACCGGCCTGGTCGCGGGCATCGGCATCGGCGCGGGCCTGCGCGCCCTGATGAACACCCTCGGCGCCACGGTCCCGGACGGCCCCCTGGTCATCTCGCCCGGCACGGTCGCGAGCGCCCTCGCGGTCGGCGTCGTCATCACCATGCTGGCGGCCTGGCTGCCGGGCCGCAGGGCCGCCAGGATCCCACCGGTCGCCGCGATGAGCAGCGTCCACGCGAAGGCGACGACCAAGTCGCTGGTCCTGCGCAACACGCTGGGCGCCCTGTTCGGCGCCGCCGGTGTCGCGGTGGTCCTGGCGGCCACGACGATGAACGGCTCGGACGGCCAGGCCCCCCTGGGCATCGGCGCGGTCCTCCTGATCATCGGCGTCTTCATCCTCACCCCGCTGCTCTCCCGCCCGCTGATCGCGGCGGCCGCCCCGGCCTTGAGGATCTTCGGCGTCTCGGGCAAGCTCGCGCGCCAGAACTCGGTCCGCAACCCGCGCCGTACGGCCGCCACCGCCTCCGCGCTGATGATCGGCCTCACCCTGATCACCGGTATGACGGTGATGGCGGGCAGCCTGCAGAAGTCCATCGACAGGATGGCCAGTTCGTCGATCAGGGCCGACTACGTGGTCTCCATGGCGAACGGCAACGAGCTCTCACCGAACGTCGGCAGGAAGCTGGCCTCGACCTCCGGCGTCACCGCCACCAGCCCCCTGCGCAACGCCCCTTCCCGGGTCGACGGCACGACCGAGTACCTGACGGGCGTGAACGGCGCGGCGATCGGCCAGCTCACCGACCTGAAGGTGACGGGCGGCAGCTTCGAGGTGGACGGCACACGGGTCGTCGTGGACAAGGACACCGCCAAGTCCCACGGCTGGCGGGCCGGTTCCGCCTTCACCGCACACTACGAGGACGGAAAGTCGTCCCGGCTGACGGTCTCCGGCGTCTACGAGGGCAACCAGCTGATCCGGGGCATCCTCCTCGACGACACCACCCTCACCCCCCACCAGCGCGACCCGGCCGACATGCAGGTCCTGGTCAAGACGGCGGGCGGGGCGTCGAGTTCGACGAAGGACAGGCTGGAGAAGGCCCTCGGCACCAACCCGGCCATCAAGGTCCAGGACAAGCAGGACCTCTCCAACAGCATCGCGAAGTCCTTCACCCTGGTCCTCAACATGGTCTACGGCCTGCTCGCCATGGCCGTGATCGTCGCGGTCCTCGGGGTCATCAACACCCTCGCGATGTCGGTCTTCGAGCGCTCCCAGGAGATCGGCATGCTCCGTGCGATCGGCCTCGACCGCAAGGCCGTCAAGCGCATGGTCCGCCTGGAGTCCCTCGTCATCTCCCTGTTCGGCGGAGTGCTCGGCATCGGTCTGGGCGTCTTCTTCGGCTGGGCGGCGGGCGAACTGCTGGGCACGAAGATGCCGACGTACGAACTGGTCCTGCCCTGGGCCAGGTTGGGGGTCTTCCTGCTCCTGGCGGCGGCGGTCGGTGTCCTGGCCGCCCTCTGGCCGGCCCGCCGCGCCGCCCGCCTCAACATGCTGGCGGCCATCAAGTCGCAGTAGCCGCAAGGGAGAAGGGGCCCGCCGGCACTCGACGGGCCCCTTCTCCCCGCTCAGTTCCAGGTGCGCGCGCGCAACGGCATTCCGGAGGTGCCGGATTCGGGTGTCCTGACCGCCAGGACCTGGTTGACGCCGAGGTGGTTGCGCTCGAAGCCGAGGGCGCAGGCGGCCATGTAGAGCCGCCAGACGCGGGCCCGGCCGGGCCCGGCGAGCCGGGCGGCGCGCTCCCACTGCCGCTCCAGGTTCGCGACCCACTGGCGCAGGGTGAGCGCGTAGTGCTCACGGATCGACTCGACGTCCCGGACCTCGAACCCGGCGCGTTCGAGCTGGGTGACGGTGGTGCCGACGGGCGCGAGCTCACCGTCCGGGAACACATACGCGTCGATGAACCCGTCGAGGTCGTACGACGTCTCGTCGAGCAGCGGGCGCCGGGCGATCTGGTGGTTGAGCAGCCGCCCGCCGGGCGCGAGGAGCCCGTACAGGGCCTCGGCGTACTCCAGGTACTTCTCCGCGCCGACGTGCTCGGCCATCCCGATGGAGGAGATGGCGTCGTACGGCCCGTCGGTCACGTCCCGGTAGTCCTGTACGCGGATCTCGATCCGGTCGGTGAGCCCCTCGTCGGCGACGCGCTTGCGGGCGTAGGCCGCCTGCTCCTGGGAGAGGGTGATGCCGACGACCCGCACGCCGTACTCGCGGGCGGCGTGGACCGCCATCGAGCCCCAGCCGCAGCCGACGTCGAGCAGCCGCTGCCCTTCCCGGAGGTCGAGCTTGCGGCAGACCAGGTCGAGCTTGTCGTGCTGGGCGGTCTCCAGCGTGGCGTCCGGTCCCGGCCAGTACGCGCACGAGTAGACCATCGACGGCCCGAGGACGATCTCGTAGAAGTCGTTGCCGACGTCGTAGTGGTGGCTGACGGCGCGCTTGTCGCTGCGCCGGGAGTGCAGTCCGCGGCGGGGCCGGCGGATCTCCTCGCGGGGCGGGGACGGGGGCAGGCCCGGCCCACCGAGGCGGACGAGCCCCAGGACCGCGGCACGCGCCTGCGGGTCCCGCAGGATCTGAAGGTTCGTACGACCGCCTTCCCCGCTCTCCCACACCAGCCCGGAGAGCAGGTCCAGGGCGCCGTAGAAGTCGCCCTCGATGTCCAGGTCGCCGGCGACCCAGGCGCGCGCCAGGCCCAGCTCACCGGGTTTCCACAGCAGTCGGCGCACCGCGCGCCGGTTCCGCACGAACAGGGTGGGTGCCCCGGGCGGGCCCGCCTGCGAGCCGTCCCAGGCCCGGATCCGTACCGGGAGCGGGGCTCCCAGCAACTGTTCCAGCAGCCCCTTCAGCCGCAGCGCGGCATCTGCCATGACACACACCTCCGTGACGAGGATCCCGGAATTGTCCACCCGGGTAAACAACGGCACGACGGGAGTAAGTCCCATGTCCCCCACGGCTCACTCCGGGGGCGGCGGCCCCTCGGGAACGCCGAAGGACCTCCCGCACCACGGATGGCGGAAGGCCCTTCGGTTCGTTCAGCGACCGGTCCCGGTCAGGAGGCCTTCGCCTCGGTCTTCTTCGGCTCGGCGGCCGGCACCGGGCGGGCGGCCTCGTAGAACTCCTCGCGCGGGTGCTCCATCGCGCCGAGGGAGACGACCTCGCGCTTGAGGAACATGCCGAGGGTCCAGTCGGCGAAGACGCGGACCTTGCGGTTCCAGGTCGGCATGGCCAGACCGTGGTAGCCGCGGTGCATGTACCAGGCGAGACGGCCCTTGACCTTGATCTTCATCTTGCCCATGACGATCATCGCGACGCCCTTGTGGAGGCCGAGCCCGGCCACCGCGCCCTTGTTGGCGTGCGAGTAGTCCTTCTGCGGGAAGCCCCGCATACCGGAGATCACGTTGTCGCCGAGGACCTTGGCCTGGCGCAGCGCGTGCTGGGCGTTCGGCGGGCACCAGGCGTTCTCGTTGCCGGCCTTGCGGCCGACGAGGTCCGGGACCTGGGCGTTGTCGCCGGCGGCCCAGATGTAGTCGGTGCCCTGGACCTGGAGGGTCGGCGCGCAGTCGACGTGGCCGCGGGGGCCGAGGGGCAGACCGTAGCGGGCGAGAGCCGGGTTCGGCTTCACGCCGGCGGTCCAGACGACGGTGTTGGAGTCGACCTCAAGGCCGTTCTTGAGGACGACATGCCCGTCGACGCAGGAGTCCATGGAGGTGGAGAGGTAGATCTCCACACCGCGGCTCTCCAGGTGCTCCTTGCCGTACTGGCCGAGCTTGGGGCCGACCTCGGGCAGGATCTTGTCCGCGGCGTCGACGAGGATGAACCGCATGTCCTCACGGGACACGTTGGTGTAGTACTTGGCCGCGTCGCGGGCCAGGTCCTCGACCTCACCGATGGTCTCGGCGCCGGCGAAGCCGCCGCCGACGAAGACGAAGGTGAGCGCCTTGCGGCGGATCTCCTCGTCGGTGGTGGAGTCGGCCTTGTCCAGCTGCTCCAGCACGTGGTTGCGCAGGCCGATGGCCTCCTCGATGCCCTTCATGCCGATGCCCTGCTCGGCGAGGCCGGGGATCGGGAAGGTGCGGGAGACCGCGCCGAGCGCGATCACCAGGTAGTCGAAGGGCAGCTCGTACGCCTCGCCGACCAGCGGGGCGATCGTGGCGACCTTGCGGTCCTGGTCGATGGTGGTGACCCGGCCGGTGAGCACCTCCGCCTTCGGCAGCACACGTCGCAGCGGTACGACGACATGGCGCGGGGAGATGTTTCCGGCGGCGGTTTCGGGGAGGAAGGGCTGGTAGGTCATGTACGACCGGGGGTCGACGACCGTGACGGTCGCCTCGCCGTAGCGCATCTTCTTGAGGATGCGCCGAGCTGCGTACAGGCCTACGTACCCACCGCCTACTACGAGGATCCTGGGACGCTCCGTGGTGCTCATGCCATCGAGTATCCACCCGCCTCAGGGGGGTCGCTCGTGCGCCCCTTCACAAGCTCCGACAGGGGGTGTGTTATCCTCCGCGACCCGCATGATCCAGGCCATGTGGATCACCCGGAAACCGGGTCCGGTACGACCCGTTGTCAATGCCGCGTGAGCTGCCTCTCTGGCCTTCGGGAAGTGCCGTGAGCACCGCGGAACACCCTCCCCCGACACCCTCCGCGAGACTCGTCATAGCACACTTCTGAACGCGTTCAAGGGGCCGTTCGGCCCCCGGAAGGGCCAACGGGACACTTTTTGTGGTTCCAGGGGACGGAATTCCTTGTGAAGAACTTCACGAACTTTTCCGACGACACGTCAATGAGGGGCCCACCAGGGCCCCTCATTGACGCTCATACGCTCTCCGACCTGCTCGTCCGAGAGCTACTGGATAGTAACTAAACCCCTCGCACCCGCGCCATGAGGCTCGTCGGCCGGGTGTGCAGCACGACCTCCACGGAGGAGAGGGCGAACCGGACCGCGCCGGTGAGAACCGCGTCGTCACCGAGGCTGGAGAGCCGCCAGCTCGGGGGATCGACCAGGAGCCGCGCGGCATGGTCACGGGCGGCGTTCAGCAGGAGCTCGGCGGCGGCGGTCGTGTCGGGCGTCCTGAACCGCCCGGTACCCAGAACGACCAGGGCCGGATCGAGAGCCAGCAGCACGGGAGCAAGCCCGGCGGCCAGCCGCCGCCCATAACCCTCCACAGCAAGAACCGCCCCGGGATCCCCCACCCCCACTCCCGAAATCACGGAGTCCGCCAGGGGCTGCAGACCGGGGGTGGGGGTGGAAGTGGGGGTCGAGGCGGGGGCGGGGTCGTTCGGGGTGGCGGAGGGGTCCGGGAAGTGGATGAACCCGATCTCCCCGGCCGCTCCGTGGTGGCCGCGCAGGAGTCTGCCGCCGGTGATGACACCGGCGCCGAGGCGTTCACCGAGGAGGACAAACAGCATCTCGCCGGTCTTTCCGTCGGTGAGGGCGTCGGGGGGCGGGTCAGCGGGGGACGGCTCGGCGGCCCCCGGCTCAGTCAGGCGCCGCTCGGCAGACCCCGACTCGGCGAGAGACGGCCCATCAGACCTCGACTCGGTAGACCCCGACTCGACAAGGACCCGCTCAGCAGACCCCGGCTCGACAGAGCCCGACTCAGCAGACCCCGGCCCGGTGAGGCGCTGTTCGGCGGACCCCGGCCCGGTGAGGGGCAGCTCGGCGGACCTCGACTCGACAGACCCCGACTCAGCAAGGGCCCGCTCAGCAGACCCCGGCTCGACAGACCCCGACTCAGCGGACCCCGGCCCGGTGAGGTGCTGTTCGGCGGACCCCTGCTCGGTGAGGGGCCGCTCGGCGGACCCCGACTCAGTCAGGCGCTGCTCGGCGGAGCCCTTGCCCCCTCCGTGCCACTGTTCGCCCAGCGCCGCGAGGTTGGCGTCGTTTTCGACGGCTACCGGGCAGTGCAGTTCCTCGCGGAGGATGCCGACGATGTCGGTGTCGGACCAGGTGCGGAGGTTGTCGGCCTGGCGGACTCGGGTGTTGGAGCGGTCGACGAGGCCGGGGGTGCCGATGGTGGCCGCCCAGATGTGGGGCGTGTCCACGTCGGCCTCGGTCATGGCGGCACGGATCGCCGAGACGACGGCCTGCGCACGGGCCCGGCCCGAGATGTCCGCGTGGACCGTCAGACGGTGCGCGGCGACCGGCTCGCCGTCCAGGTCGGCGAGGCGGGCGGTGACCGAGCGGGGGCGGACGTCCACACCCACGACGAAGCCCGCGTGCGGACGGAAGCGGAAGCGGCGGGCGGGACGGCCCGGAGAGCGTTGGCCCCGGGCGGACAGCGCGGGCGCGACCTCGATCAAACCGCAGTCGGCCAGTTCCTCGGCGATCGCCTCCACCGTCGGGCGGGACAGACTCGTGGCCTTGACCAGCTCGGACAGCCGTGGGTGCGGGTCGGCGGACCGCACGACGGCCAGTACGGCCGCCGCGTTCGTCGCCCGCAGATCCGCCACGCCCACCACCGCCGGCGCACTCGGCGCGACCGGCGCCCCGGCCCCGTTCAGCGGCCAGAGGACCCTCTCCGGCTCCGCAACCGTCACCGCCACCTCCTCGGAAAGTCTTGACGCCCACCGGCACCCTGCCGATTATAAAACGCAACTGCTTTATTAAACCCCACGGCACATCCCCACGGCATCGCTCCGGACCGGCCCCCACCAAAGCCCGGCACCTCTCCCTCTCCCCTGCCTCGCCTCAGCCTCGCCTCACCCTCGCCACAGGAGCCAGCGCCATGAACGACAGCCGCCTCCCCCGCTCCCTCCACCTCCCCAGACGCGTCTTCCTCGCCGCCGCCGGATCCTCGGTACTGGCCGCGTGCGGCAGTTCCCTCACCCCGGGGGCCACGGGGTCCACCGCCAAGAGCGGGTCCGGGCCCGTCTCCACAGCCGTCCCGGCCGACAGGAAGATCACTCTCGTGGTCGCGGACGCGGACGACACCACCATGACCCCGCAACTGCTCGCCGCCTTCCGCGCCAAGCACCCGAACGTCACCTTCAAGCGCCAGTACACGGGCTGGGACGACTACCTCAAGAGCATCAACACCACCATGTCGGCCGACAGCGCCCCGGACATCGCCCAGTTCGTGTCCGGCATGAACAACCTCGTCAAGGGCCGGCTGCTGCTGGACCTCGGCGCGTACGGCACGGCGTACGGCTGGGCGGAGAAGTTCCCCGGCCTGGACCAGATCACCTTCAGTTCCGACGGGCGGACCACCGGCACCGGTGCACTGTACGGCGTGCCCGGCGGGCTGTCGTTCGAAGGTGTCTACTACAACAGGGCCAAGGCGAGGAAGCTCGGAATCACCGTCCCGCCCGCCACCGTCGGCGAGTTGGAGGCGATGTTCGCCAAGGCCAAGGCGGCGGGCGAGACCGCGCTGGTGGCGGGCAACCTCGACGGCGGTCTCAACCACCCCTTCAACGTCCTGCTGTCCGTCCACATGAGGCCCGCCGACCGGGAGGCCTGGGCGTTCGGCCACAAGGGCGCCAGGATCACCGGCGCCGAGGCGGTCACCGCCGCCGCCACGCTCAAGCGCTGGGTGGACAAGGGCTATGTGACGCCGAAGGTCAACGGTGTCGCCGACAACGACGCCACCGCCGCCTTCGCCAAGGGCACCGGCGTCTTCCGGATCAGCGGCAACTGGGCCGCGGCCGCGGTCGCCAAGGGCCTCGGCGACGACGCGGGCCTGTTCAACGCCCCGCCCGCCGACAAGGGCGGCACCCTGCACACCACGGGCGCGGGCGTGTACTACTGCGTCTCCAGCAGGTCGAAGAACGCGGCCACGGCCGCCGCCTTCCTCGCCTTCTGCGCGAGCGCCGAGGCCGCGCCCCTCATCGCCAAGTCCGGGTTCATGGCCCCCGACGCCTCCTCCATGCCGCAGCAGAGCGGCCTGCTGGGCGATGTGAGCACCGGCTGGCAGGCCATCGTCAAGGACGCCGGTCTGGAGCCGTTCATCCAGAACGCCTCCACGCCGACGATGCCGGACACCCTCACCACCCAGCTCCAGCTGTTGGCCGGTTCGAAGGTCACCGTCGAGAAGTTCCTCGCCAACCTCCAGGCCGACTTCGACCGGTACCACGCGTGAAGGCCGTCGCCGCGCACCGTCCCCCGCCCGTGACGGCCGACCGGAGCCGGGTCACGGCCGCCGCCGGCCGTCCGGGCGGGGCCGCTCGCCCGCGCCGACGCCGACGGCGGGCCGTGGCGCTGCTGTACGTGCTGCCCGCCCTGCTGCCGTACACCCTGTTCGCCGTGCTGCCCGCCCTGCACACCGCCTATCTGTCGCTGTTCGACTGGGACGGGGTGACCCTGCCGTCCTTCGCCGGGCTCGCCAACTACCGGCAGGTCTTCGACGATCCCCAACTGCGGGCGGCGGCCTGGCACGCGGGAGCACTGATCGTCTTCTT
The DNA here is from genome assembly GCF_040605395.1 of Streptomyces sp. NPDC005648. Lineage (NCBI taxonomy): Bacteria > Bacillati > Actinomycetota > Actinomycetes > Kitasatosporales > Streptomycetaceae > Streptomyces > Streptomyces sp. NPDC005648. The sequence goes on from NZ_JBEXCS010000004.1 coordinate 12,240, forward strand.
CTCCGTGCTGCCGATCACTCTCGGTCTGGTGGCGGCGGCCCTGGTCGCCCGGCGGTCCCGCCGACGCGGCATCACCGTCGTACGGACGCTGCTGTTCCTGCCCCAGGTCGTCCCGCTCGTCGCGGTCGCCATCATCTGGCGCTGGGTGTACGCCGAGGACGGCACCCTCAACCAGGCGCTGCGCGCCGTCGGACTCGGCCGCCTCACGGACTCCTGGCTCGGCAGCTTCACCTGGTCGCTGCCGGCCGTCGGACTGGTCGGCACCTGGGTGGTGGCCGGGTTGTGCATGGTGCTGTTCCTGTCCGGCACCCAGCGCATCGACCAGGAGATCTACGAGGCGGCGCGGATGGACGGCGCCGGCCCGCTGCGGGAGTTCTGGTCGGTGACCGTGCCCCTGCTGCGGCCGGAGATCGCGGTGGCGCTGTCCATCACCGTGATCGCCGCCCTGTCCAGCTTCGACCTGATCTACATCACCACCGGCGGCGGACCGGGCAACAGCACCGTGGTGCCCGGCATCCTCATCTACCGGCTCGCCTTCGGCGGCGGCCAGGTGGGACTGGCCGCCGCGCTCGCGGTGGTGCTCACGGCGGTCATCTCCGTCGCCGTCCTCGTCATCAACCGCCTCGCCAGGGAGGCCCCATGACGACGCCCGCGCCCCGGACCGCCGGGCGGGGGCTCGCCGCGCCCGCCGTGCTGGCGGTGTTCTGCGCCGCCGTACTCGTCCCGTTCCTGTCGCTGCTGCTGGCCTCGGTGCAGCCCTCCGGGACACCGCTGACCGGGCTCGCCCTGCCCACGCACGGGATCCATCCGGAGAACTTCGCGCACGCCTGGTCACGGGCCGGGTTCGGGCCGCTGCTGCTGTCCAGCGCGGTGATCGCGCTCGCCGTGGTCCCGGCGGCGGTGCTGTGCGCCACGCTCGCCGGGTACGCGCTGGCCACCATGGACGTCCCGGGCGGCGGGAAGCTGTACGGCTATCTGCTGCTCGGCCTCGCCATCCCGACCGAGGTCACCGTCATCCCGCTCTACTACGACCTCCGGGCGCTCGGGCTGACCAACACCGTGCCCGGCCTCGCGCTCGCGGAGATCGCCGCCTTCATGCCGTTCGGCGTGTTCTGGATGCGGGCGCACTTCGCGACCGTGCCGCGCAGTCTCGTCGAGGCCGCCCGGCTGGACGGGGCCTCGTCCTGGACGACGCTGTGGCGGGTGCTGATGCCGAGTTCCCGGCCGGCCGTCACCACCCTCGGCGTCCTGTACTTCGTGTGGAGCTGGAACCAGTTCCTGCTGCCGCTGATCCTCGTCCAGGACCCGAGCAGACGCACCGCACCGGCCGGCCTCGGCTTCTTCACCGGCCAGTACGACGTCGACGTACCGCTGCTCGCCGCGGCCACGCTCATCGTGATCGCGCCGGTCGTCGTGGTCTACCTCTTCTTCCAGCGGCACTTCATCAACGGCGTGCTCAGCGGCGCGCTCAAGGGCTAGGGCCTGTGTGGAGTTGCGATCTGGGCTCGCGGGGCGTGGCACGCACGCTCGCCGCGTTGCCGAAATGCCCTAGTAGCTCCTCCCCCACTTCCGGCTTCGCTCCAGCGGGGGGACCCCCATCGAGGGCCTTCCGGCGCCTTGCGATCGCACGCACCACGCCCCGCTCCCTGATCCAGATCACAACCCCACACAGGCCCTAGGAGGCCCACCGCAGATGGCACGACTCGACGTGGCACTGATCGGCGCGGGCGGTATCGCGCGCGCTCATCTGCCCGCCTGGAGCGCGCTCGGCGCCCGGGTGCGCATCTACGCCCCCGACAGCCGAGCCCCCGCCCTCGCACGGGAGTTCGCGGCCACCGCCGCCCCCTCCCGCGAGGAGGCCATGGCCGGGGCGGACGTGGTGGACGTGTGCTCCCCCACCGACACCCACCCCGAGATCGCCCTGTCCGCGCTCGCCGCCGGGGCGCATGTGCTGTGCGAGAAGCCGCTGGCGCTCACCGCGGCGGACGCCGAGCTGATCGCGGGGACGGCCGAGAAGGCGGGGCTGCGCCTGTACCCGGGGCACGTGGTGCGGTTCTTCCCCGCCTACGCCCGCCTGCGCGCGCTCGTCCTGGCCGGTGCGCTGGGCCGCGTCGCCGTGGCCCGCTTCACCCGCACCGGCCGCTACCCCACCTGGAGCCCCTGGTTCGCCGACCCGGCCCGCTCCGGCGGGATCCTGGTCGACCAGATGATCCATGACTACGACATCGCCCGCTGGCTGTTCGGCGAGGTGGTGCGGGTCCACGCCCAGCAGTGCGGTCACCTCACCGCGCCCGCTCCCGAGGGCGCGGTGGCGACCGGGACCGCCGTCCTCACCCACGAGACCGGTGTGATCAGCCAGGTGGTGGGGGTGTGGGCGCCCCCGGGCACCCCGTTCCGCACCACCTTCCACGTCGCCGGGACCGACGGGACCGCCGCACACGACTCGACCGCCTCGACGGGCCTGCGGATCACCGGAGGGCCGGTCGGCGACGCCGAGGGCATCCCGTCGGGGGACTTCGGAGAGTCGCCGTACACCACCCAGATACGGGAGTTCGCCGCCGCCTTCGCCGGGACGGGGCCCGAGCCCCGGGTGAGCGCCCGCGACGGTGTGGCGGCCGTCCGGATCGCCGCAGCCGCCGCCGAATCGGCCCGTACGGGCCGTGCGATCGAATTCCACGGGAGCGCCGTATGAGGATCGCCGTCCTTTCCTTCGCGCACGTCCACGCCGCCACCTATCTGACGCTGCTGCGCGAGCGCGACGACGTGGAACTCGTCGGCGCCGATCCCGACGCCCCGCCCGGCGACCCGGACCGGGGCGCGCTCCTGGCCGAGCGGCTCGGGGTGGCGTACGTCGACAGCTGGGACGAGGTCTTCGCACGGCCGCTCGACGCGGTGATCGTCACCAGCGAGAACGCCCGCCACCGGGAGCTCGTCGAACGGGCCGCCACGGCCGGTGCCTCCGTGCTCTGCGAGAAGCCGCTGGCCACCACGGAGGCCGACGCCCGGGCGATCCTGGACGCCTGCGCGCGGGCCGGGGTGGGCCTGATGACCGCCTACCCGGTCCGCTTCGCCGCCGCCTTCGGCGCCCTGCACCGGGCCGTCCAGGACGGGTCCCTGGGCCGCCTGATCAGCGTGAACGGCACCAACAACGGCTGGAACCCGGCCCGCTCCCAGCCCTGGTTCGGAGACCGCGAACTGGCCGGCGGCGGGGCGGTGATGGACCACACCGTGCACATCGCCGACCTGATGGACCTGCTCCTCGACGGCGAACAGGCGGCGGAGGTCTACGCGCAGGCCAACTCCGTCCTCGACGCCGACCTCGGCCTGGACGTGGAGACCGCGGGCCTGGTCACCATCCGCTACCCGAGCGGCGCGGTCGCCGCCGTCGACTGCAGCTGGAGCCAGCCCAGGGACCACCCCACCTGGGGCGGACTCACCCTGACCTGCGTCGGCGAGCGGGCGATCGTCGAGTTCGACGCCTTCCCCCGCCTCCTCGGCGGCCACGACGGCGTCACCGGCCGGGCCCGCTGGGAGCCCGGCGGCGACGATCTCGACACGGCGATGCTGGACGCCTTCCTCGACGCGGCCAGGACCGGCCGACGCCCCTCACCGGACGGGGAGGCGGGCCTGCGCTCGCTGCGGATCGTGCTCGCCGCCTACGAGTCGCTGCGCACCGGGCAGCCGGTGGCGCTGCCGGCGCCCAGGGCGGTGGCGACGCCGTAACCACGACAGCCGGTCAGGCCAGGGACCATCCGATCCCGTCAAGGATGTCGTGCTCGCTCACCACGACCTCCCGCGCCCCGATCCGCTCCATGATCGACAGGAGTACGAGGGCGCCGGCGGCGATGACGTCCACGCGCCCCGGATGCATGGAGGGAACGGCCGCGCGCTCGGCGTGCGTGGAGCGCAGCAGCCACTCGCTGATCTCACGGACCCGCTCGTAGGAGACCCGGGAGTGGTGGATGCGCTCGGAGTCGTACTCGGGCAGCTCCTGCGCGATCGCCGACACCGTGGTGACGGAGCCCGCGAGCCCGACCAGCGTCCGCGCCTCGGCCAGCGGCACCGTCTCCTCGGCGAGGTCCAGCGCCCGCTCGATGTCGGCCCGCATGGCGGCGATCTGCTCCTCGGAGGGCGGGTCGGTGACGGCGCCGTCGCGCACCAGATGCCGCTCGGTCATCCGCACGCACCCGACGTCGACCGAGCGGGCGGCCCGTACGTGCTCCTCCCCCACGACGAACTCCGTCGACCCGCCGCCGATGTCCACGACGAGGTACGGCCTGTCGAGGTGATCGCTGCCCGCCAGCTCCCTGGTGGCCCCGGTGAAGGAGAACTCGGCCTCCTGGTCGCCGGTGACGACCTCGGGCTCCACACCCAGGATGTCCAGCACCCCGCGCACGAACTCGTCGCGGTTCTCGGCGTCCCGGGAGGCCGAGGTGGCCACGAACCGCACCCGCTCGGCCCCGTGCTCCTTGATGACCGCGGCGTACTCCCGGCACGCCGCGAAGGTCCGCTCCAGCGCCTCGGGCGCGAGCCGCCCGGTCCGGTCGACCCCCTGCCCGAGCCGGACGATGGTCATACGCCGGTCCAGATCGACCAGTTCCCCGGTCGCCGGGTCCACGTCGGCGACCAGCAGCCGGATCGAGTTCGTACCGCAGTCCACGGCGGCGACACGGGTCACTGGGCGTCCCCCTCGGCTCCCTCGCCGGGCTTCGCGTTCGGCTCGACGGGCCGGAACGCGAAGTAGCCCGTGCCGTCCTCGGAGACGGCCGTCTGCCATCCCTCACCGGCCGGCGGCCCCCAGGGCCGCACACACGCGCCCTTGCGCCACCACTCGGGCAGCATCGCCAGCGCCTCGTCCCCCAGCGGGTTCACCCCGGGGCCCGCGGCCAGCGAGTGGGCGACCAGGACGTGCAGGCACTTCACCCGGTCCGGCATACCGCCGGCGCTCGGGAAGCCGGTCAGCTCCTCGATCTCGTCCCGGCGCCGGACGTAGTCCTCGTGCGCCGCGCGGTACGCGGCGGCCAGCTCGGGATCCGTGGCCAGCCGGTCCGTCATCTCCTTCATCACCCCGTTGGCCTCCAGCGTGCCGATGGCGGAGTTCGCCTTGGGGCACGTCAGGTAGTACAGGGTGGGAAAGGGCGTGCCGTCGGGAAGACGGGGCGCCGTCTCCACGACGTCCGGCTGCCCGCACGGGCACCGGTGGGCGATGGCGCGCAGGCCGCGCGGCGGACGCCCGAGCTGCTGCTTGAAGGCCTCGACGTCCGCGTCGGTGGGCTCGGTGCGCGGGGTGGTCGGCGGAGGCGTTTCCACTACGAACTAATCTCTCTCGTCACGTCACTGGTCGGAGGCGTCGGACTTGTCGACCCCGTCCCAGACATTGGAGTACCAGGGCCGGTCGGCGGCCCCCAGGTCGGCGCGCGACTGCTTGGCCGCGTTCGGGTCGATCACGATGTAACCGGTCTCGCCCGGCATCACATAGTGCAGCCGCTGCCGGATCTGCTGCTCGGCGTACGAGTCGTCCTGCCAGCGCGCCTTCAGGTCGCGCAGCTGCTCGACCCGCTGTTTCGCCTGCTGTTTCTGGCGCTGCAGATCGGCGATCTGGGCGCGCTGGGAGACGTACTGCCTTATGGGGTACGCAAGCGCGACGACCAGCGTGCACAGCACCAGCGCGAGCAGGGCCGCGCGGCTGGTGAGACGGGAACGGCGGGCCTGCCGCTTGGTCTGGGATCGGTAGACCCGCGCCGCGGTCTGCTCGCCGAGCAGTTTGATCCTGGTCGCGGTGGAGAAACGGTCCCGGTCCTTCACGGCCATCTCCGCTTCCCCTTTCACATGTGCGTACGTCCCCGCACACGGTACGGGACCGGTACGGGGACGTACGTACGACTGGCTAAGGCTTAACCCCTGAAGGATCAGCCCTTGCTGCGCTTAATGGTCCGCAGAGCGGAACCGCGGGAACGCGCTGCGGCCGGCGTACACCGCCGCGTCGTCGAGGATCTCCTCGATGCGCAGCAGCTGGTTGTACTTGGCGACGCGCTCGGAGCGGGCCGGGGCACCGGTCTTGATCTGGCCGCAGTTGGTGGCGACGGCGAGGTCGGCGATGGTGACGTCCTCGGTCTCGCCGGAGCGGTGGGACATCATGCACTTGAAGCCGCTGCGCTGGGCGAGCTCCACGGCGTCCAGGGTCTCGGTGAGCGAGCCGATCTGGTTCACCTTGACGAGCAGCGCGTTGGCGGCGCCGTCCTCGATACCGCGGGCCAGGCGCTCCGGGTTGGTGACGAACAGGTCGTCGCCGACGATCTGGACCTTGTCGCCCAGCTTGTCGGTGAGGACCTTCCAGCCGGCCCAGTCGTCCTCGAACAGCGGGTCCTCGATGGAGACGAGCGGGTAGGCCGCCACGAGCTCCTCGTAGTACTCCGTCATCTCGGCGGCCGAGCGGTCCTTGCCCTCGAACGTGTACTTGCCGTCCTTGTAGAACTCGGAGGCGGCGACGTCGAGCGCGAGGGCGACCTGCTCGCCGGGGAGGTAACCGGCTTCCTTGATCGCTTCGAGGATCAGGTCCAGCGCGGCGCGGTTGGATTCCAGGTTCGGGGCGAAGCCGCCCTCGTCGCCGAGGCCGGTCGACAGGCCCTTCGACTTCAGGACCTTCTTGAGGGTGTGGTAGACCTCGGTGCCCCAGCGCAGGGCCTCGGAGAAGGTCTCCGCGCCGATCGGGGCGATCATGAACTCCTGGATGTCCACGTTGGAGTCGGCGTGCGAGCCGCCGTTCAGGATGTTCATCATCGGCACCGGGAGCAGGTGCGCGTTCGGGCCGCCCAGGTAGCGGAAGAGCGGGAGGTCGCTGGCCTCGGAGGCGGCGTGGGCGACGGCGAGCGAGACGCCGAGGATGGCGTTGGCGCCGAGGGAGCCCTTGTTGTCGGTGGCGTCCAGGTCGAACATCGCCTGGTCGATCAGGCGCTGCTCGGTGGCGTCGTAGCCGACCAGCTCCGGGCCGATCTGCTCGATGACGGCGAGGACGGCCTTCTCGACACCCTTGCCCTGGTAGCGGTTGGGGTCACCGTCGCGGAGCTCGATGGCCTCGAAGGCACCGGTGGAGGCGCCGGACGGGACGGCGGCACGACCCGTGCTGCCGTCGTCGAGGCCGACCTCGACCTCGACCGTGGGGTTGCCTCGGGAGTCCAGGATTTCCCGGGCTACGACGACGTCGATGGACGGCACGAGCATCTCCTTCTTCAATGTGACGCGGCTGCGGCAGGAGCGCGGTGGCTCTGCGAGACGAGCCTAACCGCCTCCGGCCGATCGGCCACGTCGCCGACCACGCCTTGGGCAGAACCGAGAGTAAATTGTTTCCGAACGGAACAAAACGTGGGGGCAAGCGCCGGGCAAAAAGAACCCCGCTCCGGTGCGTACGGGGGAACACGCACCGGAGCGGGGAGCCCGTGGGGACGGGGGGGGAGGGCCCTCACGTGCCCCCCACAGTGGGGGACACGGCTGTCAGGGCGCTGTGGTTCAGCTGTCTGCTTACTTCAGGTGCAGCTGCTGACCCGGGTAGATCAGGTCGGCGTTCTCGACGATGTCCTTGTTCAGCTTGAACAGCTTCGCCCAGCCGCCCTTGACGTGGTGCTTCTCGGCGATGGAGCTCAGGGTGTCACCCTTGACGACCTTGTACTCGCCGTCACCCTTCTTGACCTTCTTGCCGGTCGGGGTGGTGACGGTCTTGGTCGACTTCTTGACGGTCGTGCGCTCGGAGGAGCGGGAGGCGGTCTGCTCGCCGGAGGAGCGGGTGCCGGTGTTCGAGGAGCTGCCGCTGGAGGCGCTCGCGCCGTTGTAGGCGGCGCTGGACAGGCCCGTGCCGCAGACCGGCCAGGCGCCCTTGCCCTGGGAGGCGAGGACCTTCTCGGCGACGGCGATCTGCTGCGCCTTGCTGGCCTGGTTGGCCTGCGAGGCGTAGGCGGTGCCGCCGTACGCGGCCCAGGTGGAGGCGGAGAACTGCAGGCCGCCGTAGTAACCGTTGCCGGTGTTGATGGACCAGTTGCCGCCCGACTCGCACTGGGCGACCGCGTCCCACTCCGAGGCGGTGGCGGCGGAGGCGTTGCCGGCCGCCATCAGCGGGGCGGCTATGGCGACACCGGTGACACCGGCGAGCGCGGCGGCACGGGTGGCCTTGGACGGACGACGGTGCTTGCCCTTGCCGGAAAACAGCATGGTTGATCCCCTCACCGACGCCTGCGAGGTGAGCTGTCGGGTTCGGGCCGGTTGAGTTGCCCGGCCGCACGCTCGCTCTCACGAGGCGCGGCTACACCCCTAGCCGTCTCCGGCGTCAACCGCCGGGTCCGGCACTTACCTTGGGTCCCCCGCTCCTGCCCACGGCGCTGCTGTAGCGACGACTGTTCCCGTACGGCCGCTGGCAGGATTCGGCGTTGCGGCTGTCGGGGCTCGTGTTGCCGAGCGGTGACGACCGTAGACAGGGAATCCGGGGAATTTCAAAGACGATCAGGGCTTCTGAGACTCATCCCACACTTTCACCAATCCGGACATTCGGTGCGAAGTGTGACGTGAACTCCCGTCACTTTTACCCCTGTTCGGCAGGGAGTCGCAGGGTCTGACCGGCGGAGATGTGGTTGGGGTCGGTGCCGATGGCCTGCTGGTTGGCGGTATAGAGGGCGCGCCACCCGCCGTCCAGGCCAAGGGAGTCGGCGATGGAGGCGAGAGTGTCGCCGGCGTGGACGGTATACGCGTCGGACGCGGCCTTCCCGGTCGAGCCCTCGTCGGCGGCGGCACCGCGGTGCTTGCCGGTGCCACTGCCTGTGCCGACGGCGTCCGTGACGGCGCCCGCGGCCGAGTCGATGGCTCCGGTGTCGACGAGGCTCCAAGAGCCCACGGCCTGCTCGGAATTGTCCGAGTCGTCACCCTTGGACCCATCTGCGGGCGAACTTTCGGCTCCCCGAGACGCGCCCGCCGCGGACTCGGTGGGCGAGGCGGAGGCGCCCGTTTTGGCATTGTTGCTTGCGGAATCGGACGAAGTGTCGGGAGAGGCGGAGGGCGAGGCACTGGACGACGCACCCGAGGAGCCGTCGGCCGAGCTGCCCGACGAGTTGGACAAACCAGTCGAGTCCAAAATTCCGGACGAATCAGATGAACCCGACGAGTTCGACGAACCGGACGAACCTGATGAACTCGATGAACTCGATGAACCGTCCGCGACGCCCGTGTCGACGTCGGCGGCACCCGAGTCCTTGGTCAGCCCGGAGGTCAGTCCACAGGTGTGGAAGGCGCCGACACCCTCGGCGTCGAGCAGCTTCTCGGCGACGGCTATCTGCTGGTTGCGGCTGGCCAGGTCGGCGCTCGGGGCGTAGTCGAGGCCGCCGTACTTCTGCCAGTCGTCCTGGGTCAGCTTGAGACCGCCGTAGAAACCGTTCCCGCTGTTCTCGCTCCAGGAGCCGCCGGTCTCGCACTGCGCCACCTTGTCCCAGGTGGTCCCGTCGGCCGCGCTGGCGCCACTCGCGGCGAACAGCGGGATGGCGATGGCGGAGCCCGTCACTCCGGCCGCGACGAGCAGTGCCGGAGCCTGGCGGGGGCGACGGTGACGACCGTTCCCGGAGAGCATGCGGGGGCCTTTCACGAGACAGCAGTGACCGCGGCGCGTGAAGCTTGGGCCAAACATCGGCGCCGCCATGGTCCGTGAACGTAGCGGCTGTCGATCACCCGTCACAAGTTAATGCCGCGCAGATCACGTGAAGATCACAGACTTGAGCGGGTGTCACGTTTGTCCCACCGGACACATTCAGCCAACTGGGGTGAACTCGACCGGAAGCGTGCGCAGTCCGCGCATAATGAGCCCACCGCGCCATCTCAACTCGGCCGGATCGACGGCGAGTCGCAGATCGGGAAGCCGGGTGAGAAGGGTGGCGAGCGCGGTCTGCCCCTCAAGTCGGGCCAGCGGGGCGCCCAGACAGTAGTGAATGCCGTGGCCGTAACCCAGGTGCTGGTTGTCGCGGCGGGAGAGGTCGAGGGTGTCCGGCTCGGCGAAGCGGTCCGGATCCCGGTCGGCGGCGGCGAGTACGACGAGCACCGGGTCGCCGGTCGCGATGTCCTGCCCGCCGATGGTGAGCGGCTCGGTGGCGAACCGCCAAGTGGCAAGTTCCACCGGCCCGTCGTACCGCAGGAGCTCCTCCACTCCCGTCTCCAGCAGGCCGCGTTCGCCGGCCGCGAGGGAGGACTGGAGGCGGTGGCGCTGCTCGGGGTGGGTGAGGAGGGCGAAGGTGCCGTTGCCGATGAGGTTCACGGTGGTCTCGAAGCCGGCGAACAGCAGGATGAAGGCCATCGCCGCGGCCTCGTTCTCGGTGAGGTGCTCGCCGTGGTCGGAGGCGCGGATGAGGGCGGAGATGAGGTCCTCGCCGGGGGCGGGGCTGGCGGGGAGCGCCTCCCTCTTCCGGTGGATGAGTTCGGCGAGATACCCCCGCATCTTCTTGACGGACCGCGCGACCCCGCCCCTGGGCCCGCCCCCGTGACGGATCATCATGCCTGCCCAGTCCCGGAAGTCGTCCTGGTCCTCGCGGGGGACACCGAGGAGGTCGCAGATGGCGTAGATGGGGAGGGGGAAGGCGAACTCATGGATGAGATCGGCCTCGCCCTTCGCCGCGAACCCGTCGATGAGGTGGTCGGTGAGTTCCTGGACGCGGGGCGCGAACTCGGCGACGCGGCGGGGCGTGAAGGCCTTGCTGACCAGGCGGCGCAGGCGGGTGTGGTCCGGTGGGTCGATGTTGAGGAGATGCGTCATGAGCTCCGCCTTGCGCTCCCCCGGGATCCCGGTCTTGCCCTTGGCGTGCGCGGGCTCGTCGTGATGCGCCGGGTTCTTGGAGAGGCGGGGGTCAGCGAGGGCCTGCTTGGCGTCCTTGTACCGGGTGACCAGCCAGGCTTCCACTCCGCTGGGCAGCCGGCTCCGGTGCACGGGGGCGTGCTCGCGGAGGTGGGCGTAGGCGGGGTAGGGGTTGGTGGCGAACTCCCAGGTGAAGAGTTCGGGGGCGGGGGTGGGCGTGTCGGGGGTGGGGTGGCTGGTCACTCCATGACGGTATCCGGGTTCGGCTCGCGCAGATCTGAGAGGGCCCACGTCGCATAGAGGTGACCGCGATCGGCAGCCTGCCTCAGCCAGGCGCGCGCCGCCTCGTCCGGCTGCCCCGCACCCTTCAAGGACATACCCATCCGGTACGCGGCTTCGACATCGCCGCCGTCGTAGCCGCGCCGATACCATTCACGGGCCTCCGCCGTCTGTCCCTGTCGTTCCTTTTGATAGCCATAGGCGGTTGACGCCCTGGTATGTCCGGATGAAGCAAGGTCCCGCAGCAATGACTCGCCGAGGGCAGCGCTCTCCACATCACGGTCGACCAACAGGAGCGCGTAACGGTACGTCCCCTCTGGATCACCCGCGTCCCTGGCGGCCTCGAACCAGGACTCGGCCCCTGATGCGTCGTGCTGGGACCACAGCAGTCGGCCGACGGTCGCTGCGGCCGAGGCATCTCCCCATGCGTACGCTCTCAAGCACCAGCTCAGGGCTTCGGTCTCGCGCCCGGCCCAGGCCGCCAACAACTGCCCGAGACTGTGCGCGGCCGCCGCGTCCCCCCTCTCGGCCGCCCGCGTCAGCCGGCTCAGCGCCATGTCTTGGAGGATGTGGCCCAACCGAGCGCCAGCCCGGACGTCCACCTCCGCAGCCACTTCCAGGTACGGGAGCGCGGCGCGCTCCTCTCCCCGTTCCAGCAGCAGTTCCACCAGCCAAGTGATCGCCTTCTGGTCGCCCCGCTCCGCCGCCCTGCGAAACCACGCCTCCTTCTCGTCGCTCTCGGCGAACATTGCCAGTCGCAGCATCACCGCCGTGTCCCCCGCTACGATGCGCGACCGCAACGCCGCTTGCGCCGCTCTGTGGACAGCCTTGTGGTCGAGTGAGAGATCGTGCTCTGCCGCGCCGAGTAATGTCCACCACACTCCTTCCGGCACCGGCAGCAAGTCCTCGGACCGCAGGGCCTCCCCCACCAGCGCGCCGTAGGCCCGCCAGGTCCCGGGCGTGTCGCCCCGTACCAAGAGACCCGAGACTCCGAACAGCGGGGTGGCTGCCCAGGCCAGGGCGCTTTCGAAGGTCTCCTCGCTACCATCTGCATAGTTGTCGTATACGCGCTCCAGTAGCTCGGCCGGCACGGGGCCGGCGACGCCGCACCTGGCCACATCAACCGCAGCCTGTACGAGAAGTCGGCCGCCCGGGTGCTCCTGCTGCGTCCCTGCCCGCCGCCACTCGTCAAACATCAGGTGCCCGATCGCGAAGTACGCGGCGGCGCCTTCTCTACCGCTCCACATGTACGCCGGATGCGCGCGCGGGTCGTCGAGCACCCGCAGCCTCTCCAACTCGGCACTGCTCCACTGGCGTGCCAGTTCCACCGTCCGGGCCCTGGCGACGACCCGGTCGCCCGCGGTGGTCCCGGCCCGACGCCGGTAGTACTCGTCGGGCGTCATCGTGCCGAGGACCACGATGCCGAGGTCGGTGAGAAGTCCCAGCATCCGCAGGTCGAGGCCTCCGACACGAAGATGGTCGGTCAACTCGTCCAGCCAGACGACGTGATGGCCGGGCTCCCCCCTCAACCCGGCAACGAGGGCACGCCAGTCCTCGTCGGGGTTTGGAGCGTGGATCTGGTGGTCCTCCAGGGATCGCACACCATTCCAGGCAGTGTGCGACTTGCCCGAATACGCCTTGCCCAGGATCAGTACCAGGCCCGGGTGGCGGAGCTGGGACGCCAGTTCTTCATCGCGGTCTCGCCGTACATATGGCAGCACCTCCGGCAGCGACCCGGCGTGCCGGTCCCTGGGCACGCCGAACTCCCAGGGTTCCACGTCGCGGACGGGCCGCCACTCCACCTGCGCCGGTGCGGCACCGTAGTGGATGTGCTGCACGCCAACCACCTCGTCGTGGAACGTGCTGCCGCCGAAGTCAACATGGTCTCCGGCCACATGATCTTGAGCGAGCAGAAGCTGCTGGTGATCCCCTGCGACGGCCTCACCGATGTCACTGCCGACCGCTCCGCTCCTCAATGCGGCCACCTCGTCGCGCTGCGTCACGATGTCGCGGAGCTCAGCGAACAGCCCAGGGTCGGCTCGACGCACCCCCTGCAACCAGGCGAGCTGCTGCTGGGCGAGGATCGGCGTCCGGACGTCGGTCTGCCAGATCGAAGCGGGGGCTCCGGAACGCCCCAACACCTCCATGAGCCATCGCCGAGCTTCCGAGGAGGCACTCATGGCACGCAGCAACGAGTCCCTGATCTCCTCCAACTCCGTTGACACACAAGCCCCCACTCACACCCGCCGGTGAAGCCAACGGTACTAAGCCCCGAGTCCCTCAGCGGCCCGTACGGCATCACGGTAGGCACGCGCGGCGATCCGCAGCGCCGCCTCAGGATCGATTCCGTCTGCCTCAGCTCGCGCGGCCAATGCGAGCAACTCGTAACCCACGCCTTCGCCTTGGGGCAGCGCCACCTCCAGGCCCGCCGTCCGCACTCGCGACGCCAGCTTCGAGGCGAGGGCGAGACCCGGCTGGCCCAGGGGGATGCCGTCGGTCACCGACTCGCGCTGCTTCTCCATGGCCTTCGTGCGGAGCCAGTGGGCCTTGACCTCCTCCGGGGTGGAGGCGGTCTCGTCGCCGAAGACGTGTGGGTGGCGGTGGATGAGTTTCGTGACGATGCCGCCCGCCACGTCGTCGATCGAGAAGGGGGCGTCCGGGTCCTCCTCCGCGATGCGGGAGTGGAAGACGACCTGGAGGAGGACGTCGCCCAGTTCTTCGCGGAGCTCGTCGCGGTCGCCCTCCTCGATCGCCTCGACCAGTTCGTACGCCTCCTCGATGCCGTACTTCGCGAGGCCCTTGTGGGTCTGCTGGGAGGACCAGGGGCATTCGGCGCGGATCTGGTCCATGACCTGGACGAGGTCGAGGAGGCGGGCGCCGGGGAGGTCGTAGGAGGCGGGGAGGAGTTCCAGTTCGGGCATGTGGACGCGGCCCGAGCCGGCCAGGCGGGCGAGGCCGTCCGTGAGGGCCGGTTCGCCCTCGCCCGTGGCGACGACCACGACGGTGCGGCCGCCGGCGCAGAGGGCGACCAGTTCCTCGGCCGTGGGCGCCGCCTCCTCGACCCGTATGCCCGCCTCGCGCAGATATGGCAGCTGCGGGTGGGCGCCGTCCGCGCACAGCACGCGGTCGGCGCCGTGCAGGGCCTGCCAGGCGGGCCAGGACAGCAGGCCGGGCGCGACGCGGTGGCTGGTGGTGAGCAGGATGATGCGGCCGGGGGCGGCTTCGGCACTGGTTGCGTTCACGATCCGAACGTAACCCACCGCGCCGACAGCCCCGGAAGTTTTCCACAGGGCGGCCGGCGCCGCCGTACCGTTACGCCGTCCCCTGTGAGGCCGCCGCCGTGACCTCACGCACCCACGGTGTCTTCGCGTCCACGCGGCTGCTCTTCTGGACGTCCCAGGCGCCGTAGCGGGGGTTCAGGTCGACGTGGAGTTCCTTGGAGGCCGTGGACAGGGCGCTCCAGAAGGCCGGCTTGCTGGTGTCGGTGCCGAGGGCCTGGGCGAGTTTCTGCGCCTCCAGCTGGAGGCGGAGGTTGTCGTCGAGGCGCTCGGGGGCGACGCCGTACTGCTGGAGCCAGGCCGTCTCGAGCGCCTTCGAGCCGCCGACCTGCTGTTCCAGGCCGGTGCGCATCTGCTGGATCTCCCTGGGGCTGACGGTCACGCCCTCGTCCACGGCGGCGCGGTGCAGCACCCGGTCGAGGACCATGTTGTGGAGCGTGTCCCGGGTCAGGCTGCCCGTCTGGGCGACGGCCTGCTTGTACTGCGCGTCGTTCGCCACGGCCGCGCGCTGTGCCGTGCGTACCTCGTTGACGCGGTTCTCCAGCTGCGCGACGGTGATCCGCCGGCCGCCCACGACGGCTGCCGCGCCGGGATGCGCCTCGCTCCCGCAGGCGGTGAGGAGGGGGGCCGCGGCGGCGATCGCGGCGGTGAGCAGGAGCGCGGTGCGACGGCGGCGGTGCAAGGAAGCCTCCCGAGGAGATTGTGCGACGGTGCACAAAGTCTTGCGGTGATCGATGGTAGGCAGTGGGACGGCTGGGGCCAACCCATTGGACCAACGATTCATCTGGGCTTCGGGCACCGGCACGCCACGACGGTGCCCGCAGGGGCGTACGGGTGTGCGACGCGCCCCGCTCAGACCTTTCCGGCCACCGCCCGCTCGACGGCCCCGGCGACATCGGCGCGCAGTCCGTCGCCGGTACGGACGGCGGTCACGTTCGCCCCGGATGCCTTGCCGCCGTCTGCGTCCTCGTCCCCGTCCCCCACCAGGACGAAGCCGACCTTCCCGTGCCGGGACGCGCTCTGTGCCGCCGCCGTGACCTCGGGTTTCCCTACGGCGAGTACGACGTCGCAGGAGCCCTGGAGCATGTTGTTGAGGAACGGCCGGGCGTTGCCGGTGGTCTGCTCCCCCATCACCTGCTGATAGCTCACACGCGCGTGCGTCTTGAGCGAGGCGTCCTGCATGCCCTGCCAGACCTCGGCGGCGGCTCCGGCGGTGATTCCCTTCTCACCGGTGAGCAGACAGGCGTCGACGTCCGCGTAGTGCCGGGCCCGGGTGGCGGGAATGGGCGGCCGACTGTCGTGGTGCCCGAAGAGGAGGGTGCCGGCCACGAGCAGCGCGCCCACGGCGACGAGCGCGCCCGCCGCCCACGCGATGGTGCGCCCGCGCAGCGCGCGCAGCCACGCCACGGCCGCACGCCCCACGCCCGTGAGCCGCCCCGCCTTCGCCCCCGGCGCCGGGCGCCCCTGCGAGACCTGTCTGACCTGCTTGCCCACTGTCCCCGTTACCCGTCCGCTCTCATGCCGTGCCCCGCTCTCGGCTCAGCCCAGCCCGGCGGCCCGCCGGGGCCAGGCCTTCCACGCGTGCATCGACGCGCCCACCATCGACAGGAGGATGAGCAGAAGGTCGGACGCGAACAGCACACCGTGGGTGTCGTCGGAGGTCGTCCCGAGGTCGGTGATCCAGGCCGCGAGCACCGCGCTGAAGGCGGCGAAGGCCCACCAGTCGGCGCGGGCACGCCGCCGCAGGGCGAGCACCAGGGACGGCACGGGGCACAGCAGCCCCAGGCTGACCAGGGGCAGCAGCGCGAACCCGGCCCGCACCGCGGTCGTCCGCAGCGCCGGCATGGCGAAGACCTTCACCCGAATCACCGGACTCACCCGACTCACCCTCCTCGATACGCGGTACGCGCGCGTGCCCGTGCCCGTGCCGACGTCAGCGTCAGCCGGTGATGGCGACCGGGCCGTCCCACGCGTCACGGTCCACGGTGATCGTGTAACCGCCGCGGGCCTCCTTGCTGTTGACCATGTACTGGTGGCCGCGGCTGTGGCCGGTGAACTGGGTGCTGCCCCACGGCCAGTCCGAGGTGGTCGTGTTGGTCTTGTCCCACAGCGCGTACCAGAGGTTGCCCGGCAGGTCCGTCTTGTTGGTCGCGGTGGCGATCGCCTTCGCGCTGGAGCTGGTGAAGCCGTAGTAACCGGTGCGGTACGTCTTGGCGTGCAGCTCCTTGTCGAAGGCGCGGACGTAGGTCAGCACGGCGTTGTTGCAGGAGGTGTTCGTGGTGTCGTACGCCTCCATGTCGAGGAAGATCGGGCTGCCGGCCTTGATGCCGAGCGCCGAGGCCTTGGCCACCGCGTCGTCCGCCTCGCTCTTGCCGACGGCGGCGGCGGTGGAGGCGCTGATCTTGACGGAGCCGCCGGAGCCGCAGGACGGCTGGGAGCCGACGTAGAGCGGGATGAGCTTCCAGCCGACCGTGCTGACGGACTTGACCCAGGACGCGGTGAGGTTGGGCTGGTTGCAGCCGCGGTTCTTGCCGCCGATGTAGACGGCGGCGGCACCGTAGAAACCGGTGTGCCAGGCCTTCATCGCGGCGAGGGAGGGCGCGGCGCAGGTGTCGAAGGCGCGACCCGTGAAGGTCTTCTGCGCGGGCCAGGTGGTGGCCGCCATCGAGTTCGTCGCGGCGATCCCGGCGCCCGCGAGGACGGCGGCACCCGCCACGCCCCACGTGATGTACCTGCGCTTCCTGGACTGCCGGTGCTCGGCCATGCCTGTTCCCACCCCATCACTCATACGTACACACGCGCGAGCGCGATACGACGACGACTGCTGAACGTTTCTGAGCCCCCTGGTACGGCGCAACTACGCGACGTTCGAACCCGCTTGGAACCGATCCAAGCCGATCCGGGCCGGTTCAAGCCGGTTGCGGCCGGTTGAGGCCGTAGGACATGTCGCGTGGCGCCAGAAGCGCATCGCAACGTAACCGACGGCGTCCCTCCTCATGGGAAACACAACTTCCCGATCGCCACAAGATTCCCTTATGCCAAGGCAAAGAACGGAACCCGGCCTCCGAACCGTCCGTCTTGCCCTAATCTCCGGCCATGGGGACGCAGGGGATGGGGATGGGGACGTGAGGACGGACAAGCGCCTGGAGGCCGGCTGGTTCCAGCGGATCGCCTGGGGGCTGCTGCCGTGGGTGTCGCTGGGTCTGCTGGTGTGGGTGCCGTTCCTGTACGTGGCCATCCGCCGGGGCCGCCCGTCGGACTGGGGCGCGTTCGCCTCGTTCGCGCTGTACGAGTGCATCACCCTGCCCTGGGCGGCCGTTCGGGGCGACGGCGACGGCGACCCCTTCCTCGGCATCGCCGTCCTCCTGACCCTGCTGCTGGCGTCGGGCCTGCTCCTGTTCGCCCTGTTCGACAAACGGCTCCCGAAGCAGCCGCAACCGCAGGCCCAGCCACAACCCATGTACGGCGCGGCGCCGATGCCTCCGCCGCCGGCCGGGAACCCCTACCTCCGGTAGCGGCGCAGAATCCTTACGGCGGGCCAGGCGAGCAGCGCGGTGACCCCCCACAGGAATCCCGACAGGCCCGCCCATTCCCCCGTGCTGGTCTGCGGATCGTGGCCGAAGACGGTGACGGCGAGGGCGATGAAGGCGAAGAGACCGCTGAGCAGACCGAAGACGACCACGGCGGCCGTCTGACGCCCGGTGCGCCGGACGGCGGGCGCCTCGGTTCCCGAGGGCGCGGCCGTCGACCGAGGCTGCCGCGGCGGCGCCTTCGGCTGCTGCGGGCGCGGCGGCAGCCGTATCACGGCCTCAGGCGGTACGGCGACGTCGATCGACGCCATCGTGTGCGCGTCGACGCCGTACGCACCGGGCTCCACGTCGACCGTGATGCCGTCGGTGCCAATGAAGCGGCGACCGCCGTCGGGCCAGCTCAGTACGGCGGCGCAGGAGCGGTAGAGCACGGTCGCCGCCTCCTGTGTCCCGTCCTTGGCCGCCGCCGTCAGGCTGACGCCGTCGTCGCCGACGACCAGAGCCGGAGCGTTTCCGCCGCCCTGCCCGGTCTCGAACCTCCGTCCGGTGACGGCGTACGACGAACTCGTCGGGGCCGCCGTGTACCCGGCCCAGTTCGCGGTGTGCCCCGCGGGGACCTGCATCAGGGCCGTCCCCGCCGCCTCCACGGCCACGGCGTGCAGATGCCCCGGTGTCACCGCCCACAGATCGGAACGCAGTTCGTCGACGGTGCGCGGCGGCCGTCCCGCGAGCAGATCCTCCGCCGCGCCCGGCAGCCGTCGTACGGCCGAGTCGGGCCCGGTCAGGGTCCCGTCGTTGCGCGTGCGTACGGCCTCCAGGTCGGCCTGCGCGATCCGGCCCACCTGGAGCCCCGCGAGGACGTCGACGAACCCGCCGAGCACCGCGTCCTGTTTGGCGGGCAGCGAGTCCGCGAAGGCGGTCAGGAGGGCGTAGCCGTCACGGCGGGCGGTGTAGTCGGTGGCGGCGGTGTAGGAGTAGCCGCCCTCCTGACGCAGGGCGCGGGAGAGTTCGCGTTCCAGGACGCCCGCGTACAGCCGGGCGGCCGCGGAGTCGCTGACGACGGCGTCGAGCAGGACCCCGCCCCGGCCGTCGGAGAAGTACGCGGGGATCGTGGGCAGCGCCGAGGTGACGGCGGGCATCGGATGGCGGGGGCCGCCGTCGGGCAGCTTGAGCGACAGCCCGGCAGGCAGGCGGTCGCCGGCGATCCACAGCACGGCGTTGCCGTGGGTGAAGCGCGTGTGCGCCCAGTGCCGTACGTCGTCCGGGCGCAGGTTCCGCACGCCCCACTCCGGGAAGCTGACCAGCCCGTACCCCTGGGCGCCGTAACGCCACAGCGGGAGTTGCGGGTCCTCGCGCCGGGACTCCTCGGTGCGCAGGATCTCCTTCTCGGTCTCCAGCCGGTCCATGGGCAGGTCGACGAGCGAGGCGCAGACGCCCTGGAGATAGGCGACGACCTCGTGCTCCGCACCCTCGACGTGGAAGTGGGTGAAGGCGGCCTTGGTGGCGCCGTTGAAGTGGTAGTCGGCCAGGCCCTGGCGGTACAGGGCGAGATGCTCGACGAGGTGGGTGACACCGGCGCGGGCGAGGGTCTCGTCGGCGACACCGACACGGAAGACGAGGCCCGCGCGCATCGGGCCGTTGGCGTAGGCGAAGAGGGTGGGTATGCCGTCGACCTCGGTGAGGTAGAGGTCGGCCGGCGGGGCCTGGGGGTTCATCTTCGCCTTCTGTTCGGTCTGTGTGGTCTGTCGGGTCTGTTCGGTCTGTTCGGTTTCTGCATGCGGGTGGTCATCCCCTGGCGAGGGCGGCGTCCCGGTGGCGTACGAACGTCTCGGCCGGCTCGCCCAGGTAGTTCCAGGGGTGTTCGGAGGCGAGGTTGCCGAGGGCGCGGAAACAGGCGGCGGCGCGGGGCAGGTCGCCCATGAGGGAGAACACCGCGGCGAAAGAGCTCTGGGCGCCGACCCAGCCGTATCCGCGGTGGAAGTGCGGATGGAGGGCGGACCGCTCGGCGGCCTCGACGACCTCGGCGCGCACATGCTCCTGCCGCAGATAGGCCTCGCGCTCCTGCCCCTTCAGAGAGATCCAGTGCTCCAGGTGTACTTCGGCCACCAGACAGCCGTTCATCGCCCCCTCGGGCGCGCTCAGCAGGCTCTCGCGGGCGAAGCCGTGGGCCGATTCCCAGCTGCCGCTCCACTTGGGGCACAACTGCTGCAACAGCCGTCGCTGCGCGGAGAGGTGGTGCGGATGATGCTTGGCCAGCCGGTCGTAACGGCGCCGCGCCTCGTTCTGCCCGAGCTGGAGTCCCATGGCGGTGGTGATCCGCTCGACCCAGGCCGCGTCGTACGACGGGTCGAGCGCGGTGGCCCTGATCAGCAGCTGTTCGGCCTGCCGCAGGTGCGCGTGCAGCCCCGCGAACTGGGCCTTGCTGACGTGCTGGGCACGGGCCGAGGTGCGTATCTCCCAGCCGATGTCCACCTCGCGCGAACCGAGGACGGTGAGGGCGAGTACGTCGTCCGGAGCGGCGGCGACGAGGGGGCGCAGCCACTCCTCGATCCCGTCCACCCCGGCGAGCGTCACGACGGCGAAACTGCGGTCCGTCCCGTACGGCAGCCCGTCGATGTACTGCCGGATCGACGCCCAGTCCTTCGCCGCGGCGGCGCCGCGCAGCCAGGTGACTTCGGGGAAGGCGGAGGCGGGTTCGAAGTCGGGGGGTGGGAGGGAGGACGAGGAGGAGGCGGCGGCTGCTGCTGCTTGCGACATGCGGCGGATATTAGGCGAGGGCTGTGACAGGGGGGTGGTGGGGGAAAGCGCAGGTCGGGGTGGGTGAGAGGGTTGGTAAGGAGGGGGCAATGAGAGGTCAAGGGGCGAGTAAAGGGAGGGTATGGATTGGGGGTTGCGGCGCCTCCCGGCGAACCTCTGTCGAGCGCATGTGCGTACCCTTTCCGCCTTCCACCCGCCTGCGACCGGACCTCTCGGCGCGGCCCAACCCCTTCGCACCCTGGAGCCCTCATGGCCCTCAACTCCCGCCGCACCCGCCAACTGATGGAGACAGCGACCCCGTTGCTGCTCCAGGGCGAGCAGGTGGAGTTCCTCTCCCTGGCCGGCGTCGGCACGGTCTCGGCCCGCAAGCAGGCGCTCACGGCGGTGGCGGTCGGTGTGCTCAGCGCGGGGACGGTCATGGCCACGGTCACACCCCGCCCGCTCTACATAGCCATGACCGACCAACGCCTCCTCTTCTTCGACGGCAACCGGGGCGGCAGACCGGGCAAGCTGCTGCTGAACCTGCCGCGACCGTATGTGTCGGCGGGAGGCTCGAAGAAGGCCTTCCTGGGCTTGCAGTACGTCACCCACCTGTCGGTGGAGGGGCAGGAGGGGGCGCTGAAGGTGACGTTTCCCGTGCAGCATCGGGGGGATGGGCCGCGGTTCGTGGCGGGGTTGAGGGTGACGCGGTGAGCCTCTGAGGCGCCGGTCCCGCACGGCCCGCTTCAGGCGGCGGCGAACTCGCACCATACGTACTTACCCCGACGGCCGTGCCTGGCCAGCGGCTGCCAGCCCCACTGATCGGAGCAGGCGCGTACGAGCGCCAGCCCTCGGCCGTCCTCGTCCAACTCACCGACCCTTCCCCAGGCCTTCGGCGGTTCGGGCGGCTTCGGATCGGCATCCCAGGCACCGATACGTAGCACACCGCCCGCCCAGCACACACGCAACGCAACGGGCCCCTTGGTATGGCGTACTGCGTTGGAGACCAGCTCGGTGGCGGGGAGTTCGGCGAGGTCGACGAGGCCGATGAGCCCGTGCATGGTGAGGATCAGCCGGAGGGTACGGCGGCAGACGGTGACGGCTCGGGGGTCGGTCGGGATGTACAGGGTGTACTCCCACGGCTCCTGGGACTGGGTTTCGGGCATGGGTCGACTCCGGTTCGGGAGTGGGGGTTTCGGAGGGCGGGCTTGTCGGTGGCAGTGCCGCGGCCGCCATGGCAGGGCGGAGCGGTGCGCTTCCGGGGATCCCGATGGTTCCGCAGTGTGTGCGTCGCGTCACCGACGGTAGGGGTAACCTGTAACCCCACGCAAGCCGATCGCGTAATCACCCTCGAACGAGGAGCAATTGATGGTCCAGCATCGCGAACCGACCGCACGCCAAATGCGCCTGGGGCTCGAACTGCGCAGGCTCCGCGAAGCGGCAGGCCTCACCGCCATCGAGGCGGCGGCGCTGCTGGGGGCGAACCGGGTGCAGATGAGCCACATCGAATCCGGCCTCGTCGGGGTGAGCGAGGAACGGGTACGGCGCCTCGCGTCTCACTACGCCTGCACGGACAAGGAGTTCATCGACGCTCTGGTGGCGATGGCCATCGACCGTACGCGCGGGTGGTGGGAGGAGTACCGGGGGCTGTTGCCCACGTCGTTCCTGGACCTGTCCGAACTGAACCACCACGCCTCATTCCGTCGTGACGTCGCGATCCTTTACGTGCCCGGCCTGTTGCAGACGGAGGACTACGCTCGCGCGGTCTTCTCCGCGAGGGTGCCGGAACTGACCGACGAGGAGCTTGAGTTGCGGGTCCGCCATCGAATGGCCGGCCAGGAGATCGCCATTCCCTACGAGTTGGTGATCCACGAGTCGGCCCTACGCATCAGGGTCAGCGACCGCGCCGCCTCCCGGACCCAGCTCGCCAGGCTTCTGGAACTGTCCGGAGCGGACAACGTCACCGTGCGCGTACTCCCCTTTGAACTGGACGGCTTCGCGAGAGCAGCCAGCACGATGACGTACGTGGGCGGCCCTGTGCCCAAGCTGGACACGGTCGTACGAGATGTACCCCAGGGATCGTCCTTCATCGACTCCGAAGCACAACTCGGCGCCTTTCGAACCCGCTTTCGTAAAGTGGAAGCCGTGTCACTCGACCCCGAACGGTCGCGTGACTTCATCAACCGGCTGACGAGAGAGCTGTGATGCCTCATGGACAACTGGCGGAAGTCGTCCCACTCAGGCCCTGACGACGGCAACGAGTGCGTGGAGATCGCGAACTCCCCCACCCACGTATCCATACGCGACTCCAAGAACCCCGCCCACGGGACCCTCGCCTTCCCCCCGCCAACCTTCGCCGCCTTCCTCGCGGCTGTGAAGTCGAAGATGCCACAGCAATACATCGCGGGGTAATCCGCAGGTCAAGCAACGGGCAATTCCGGGAACGCTTTTGCTTTCGCAAGGATGACGACACTCGTTCCGCTTACCCGACCGTGACATCCTCGCGTCGTCGACGGATACGGGGGAACGGATGCCGGGACAACTGACGGTCAGGTTCGAAACACTGGCCCAGGCCACGGAGGACATCGGCTCGATAGCCGACGCGCTCCAGGAGCACCTGACGCAGCTGGACGGTGCCGTAAGCCGAATAGCGGAGACGTGGGAGGGCGACGCCCATGACGCGTTCGGTGACTACTGTCGGCGGTGGCAGTCCGCCTCCCACGACTTACACCGTACGCTGCGCCGCCTGCAGAAGATCGTCGAAACGGCACACGGCAACTACGCGGGGGCACGGACCGCCAACGTACGTATGTGGCGCGGCCGATGAGCCGCCCGGCCGATGCCGGCGGCAGCGGCGGGCCGATCAACCTCTATCCGGAGGACCTTTACAGCGTCGGCCTGCACTTCGCGAGCGGCCAGGACACCATCGACTCCATCTCCAGCACACTGAACTCGGCGCTTCAGAACGCCGGCGGTATGGCGGGCGACGACGACTACGGGCACAAGTTCGGCGCGAAGTACGACCCGGCGGCCAAAGCCCTCTTCACCGCGCTGTCCGCTTCCGCCCGTGCGATCGGCCAGGCGTCCACGGGCCTGGTGACGACCGCCAACAACTTCCTCAAGGCAGACCACCACTCCAACGCCCAGGCAGGCGCCGGCGGGCCCGACCAGTACTCGCCGCCGGTGGTGTTCGCAGACGTGACCTACCCGGAACCGGCGTCGGCGATCGGGCCCGGCGACTCGTCGATGCCCGACGCCATCGCCAAGTACTGGCCCAACGGGCACCAGGACAGACTGCGAGCGGCAGCCGGCGCGTACCGGACCGCGTCCACCGCCATCGACACTCTCGGCACGGGACTGCATCGCCATGTTCTGGCCATCACCGAGAACAACTCCGACGACTCCATCGACGCGATGGCCGAGTTCTGGGGCAAGGTGTGGCAGGACGGCGAGACCGGCGGCAAGGCCCCGCTCTCCACCGCCAAGCACGCCTGCGACGAACTCGCCAAGGCCTGCGACTCCTTCGCCCAGGCCATCGACGACGCGCACAGCCGGACCGAGTCCAAGCTGGCCGAGGCCGGTGTCGCGATCGGCCTGACCACGGCGGCCGGCATTCTGCTGACCGTCTTCACAGTCGGCGGTTCGGATGCCGCCGCGGGCGCCCTCGACGCCACGGAGGCCGCCGCGATCCTCGGCGACGTCGAGGTCACGCTCGACGCGGCGGTCGGCTCCATCAGCACCGAAATGATCGCGGACATCGAGATCTCCCTCCAGGCCGCCGCAGAGGGCGTACCCGAGATCGAGGCGGTGGACGCGGAGACAACCGAGGTCAGCCAGGTCCTCGAACGAGAACTCTCCGAGACGGAGGCCCGGGAACCGGCCGGCGTCGGCGGACGCGGGGGCAGCGGCGGAGGCGGGGGTGGAGACGAGCCTCCGACCGGAGGTGGAGACGACGAACCGCCCGCGGACGACTCCGAGGACGAAGGATTGCCGAAGTCCTATGAGGACAGGTCGAAAGCCGTTCGCGACGTCATGTCGGACGACCAGGGGAACCTCGTCGGCGAGGAGGACGCCAAGGGCGTACGCATGGTGAGTGAGGAAGAACTGCAGCAAACACGGCAGAAACTGTTCGAGCGCCTTGGCGAGCCGGAGATCAAGGCGACGCCCAAGGGGAACATCGAGGTCTGGCGGCTGTCCGACGACCCCCCGTCCACGGTGACGTATCGGCCGTTCAGCAAATCAGGGGGCCCTACCATCGACATGAACGACGTAGACGGCCTGGACGCCAAGCGTCTCCACATACCGCAACACTGAGGAAACGGCATGCCGACGGAAGAGGAATACGGAGAAGAGTTCTCCTATCTGGCCGATTACGTACACGAAGACTGGCTCGGCTTCTCCGTGATCACCGGAACGGTCGGAAAGCTCCTCGGCAAGGGGCACGGCATGGACGAGCGAAAGCAGCTCACCCTGCGCATCGTCGGCGAGCTGCTTGACCTGGGAGCCAAGGCCGGCGACCTGACCGCCGACCCGGAAAAGCCGTTCGTGCCGTGGGACACGGACAAGGCCGCCACCCTGTCCAGAATCGAATCCGAAATGGAATCCCTCGGCCATTCACCGGAATCGGGTGACATCTGCTGGATCACCGTCGACGAGTGAGATCCGCCGACCTCGCACTCAGCGGAGGACGACACCAGGCGGGCCTGTTCTTGAGACCCGTACCTCTGTCCTAGAAGCCAAGCGACCGATGCCCTGAAGTGATCGGCGGGGATGATCTGCGCCGCATCGAAGAGCCGCTCCAATGCCTTCAGGCGGTCTTCATCTCTGCCAGAGGAAGGCGGCCTCACTACAGGAGTGGCAGTGAAAGACGTAACCGCGGCCACCTCCGCCAAAGTTGACGGAGGTCGCGAAATCTGCCTGCTGGGACGCTGAATTCCCGCAGATCGGCGGCGATCTCATCACCTGGCAGTCCATCCGCCGTGGCACGTTCTCCAGCGTCCACGTCCTGGTAAAGCAGATCCGCGACTACATCGACTCCTGGAACGAGAACCCGAAGCCCTTCACCTGGACCGCCACCGCCACCGCCGACGAGATCCTCGCCAAGGTCCGAATCGTCCAGACCAGCGTGAGAACGTCAATAACAACTCGAACTAACACAATCAGGATCACGGGACACTAGCCTACCAACCGCTCATCGAGCCATGAGAAATTCCTCACCGCTGAGCCCCAACTCTGACGCAATATAGGCGATAAGAGCGCCTGCAGCTACCTGTTCGGAGGAGTTTTCAACAAGGTAATTTCGCAGTAGTTCCTCAATGCCTGGCAATACTCTGGCTGAAATCGCGGGATGCAGCCATTTCAGCCACTCCGCCACTGACGTGATTCCATACCGAACACGCGCCTCGGAAACACCTTCACCTGAAGCATCTCGCATGATTCTTATCGCCACCGCGAGACGATCCACGGGATAGCTATAACCAGTCAGGACTCGATCTATCTGCGAAATTTCAGTGATGGCGGCGGCTGAGGCGATAAAATCGTCCCTGCTTCTCACATCAGGCATTGATTGAGCATCCGGGTCGACTACGACCGTCACCGTCGTTGCTTCATCCCAGGCATCGACGCCAATGGACAATCCGACTCGTGTCCCTGCGCTAGTGACTGGCCAGACGAAGAACGGCGGGTCCGAGGCCTCACGCAGAGCCAGATACCCCGTGGAAAGAACTACCTCCCCATTGAAAACCGGACGGGATGCCCTTGGTGCCGTACCACGCCACACGCTTACCCTTACGGGCGCGATCTGCGCACGCGCAGTGAGCATAACGTGGTGTGCATCGTTTGCTGGTGGCGTAGATACCAGCAGGTCGAAGTCGGGATCGCTATCCGATCCAACCATAAGCTGACCGTAGTTAAGGAAGACCTCAACTTCGCCGATTTTCACAGAGCTCTCCGCAGATGTCGTCCGTTAATTCCCGCCTCCGATATGCGATTGGGCGATCTTCATCAGCGCTTCAAAGTTTCCCTTCGGTTCGTAGATACCGTGATTTCTCCCAATTCGAGCCAAGACTTGAACCGCTCTGCTCTGGATACCGCTACACACGGAACAGTGGCTAAATACTCGGTACTTGAAGCCGACGGGACTGACACTGACGGGTGGCTGGTGGTCACCAATCTTGACCGGCTTCGCATCGGGTTGTGTATCGCCGCACGTGTGGCATACGTCGTCCTGCACCGCGTCACGTATTTCTTGCGGCAAAGGATCCGGCTGAGTCGTTTCGATTCCTTCACCAGTCGCGTGGGGCCCGACGGTAAGCGTGTCGATTTGCTCTTGAGTAATCTCAACTTCGCAGTTGTGCACCAGGACCGGATTGTCCCCGGCCAGCACATAGTACGTGTGGAGGGTGCCGATGGTCAGGTCGTACGTTGTGGTGTTCGCGTGGTACAGGCGGACACCGGTGACTTCGGCCGTTCCGGTCGGGGTCTGGAGGACGTCGCCGGCCTTCAGGTCCTTCGCATCGACGAACGCCGACTGCGTCTCGTCGTAGAACGGGTGGTGGAAGGTAGTTGTCAGGTGCGCGCCCCGCGCATCCGACGACGTCCCGGCAGTCGCCGTAACACTCTGCCTGGACGACGCCGAGGAGACCGCCGCGACCGTCTTCGTCGCCGGCTCCTGAGCGGTGCCGTGGCCGTGGCTCGCTGCCAGCGCTCCCAGCACCGCCGCCGAGGCCGCCAGGCCGAACGCCGCCTTGCGGGCGACCTTCTTGGCGAGGGACTTCGCCCCCGTCTTCACAGCCTGCTTCGTAGCGGAGCCAGCCGTCGCCTTGATCGTCAGGTCGACGAAGTCGTGGTCCGTGTGCGTCACGATCACCGCGGTGACCTTGTGCGCCTCCGTGCCCGCCACGCCCGGCACCGAGTTGGCGATCGTGTCGCCCACCCGCACCTGGTCGATCGCCTTCGTCGAACCGTCGGCCATCAGGACTCGCGTCGAGCCCGTGAAGCTGTGCGGTGTGACTCTGGGCCTACCAAGCTTGCAGGACGACCCCGACTCGCTCTCGCCGCCTTCTTCGGACTGGGACTGCGACTTACTCCCCGCCCCCTCCGACTCCGCCTGAGCCGCAGCCTCATCCGTGGCATCAGCCGCCCCCGACTCCCCCGCCTCCGCCGCCTTCCCGAACAGCCCCCCGACGACCTCCATCGCCTTCGGCGCCGCCTTGGCGAGGAGCTTTCCGCCGAGCGAGCCCAGCGCACCGCCGACCGCCCCCGTCACCGCGCCCTCGACCGCCGAGCCCGCGAAGGCTCCGACACTGCAGTCGCCGCCGCCGTTCTGGGCGCACTTGAAGCCCTGTTCGACCAGGGAGCCGGCCGCGCCCGCCAAAGCGGCGCAGCCGATCGTGCCCACGCCCCAGGTCGCCGCCTCGCAGCCCGCGAAGACCGCCGTGGAGACCACGATCGAGGTGATCGCCGCCGCGTGGTTCTTCACGAACTTCGCGGTCGACTTCACCGCCTTCACCGTGGCGTGATACGCGGTCCGCGCCGCATGAGCGACCGCCTTCGCCGCCTTCTTCAGCTGATGCGCGACCTTGTGCGCCGCCTTCTTCACGGCATGGACCACTCGGTGCACCGCTCTCGACACCTTGTGATACGCCGTATGCACGGCGTGGACGGCCGCGTGGTAGATGCGTCTGACGTGCCGGACCGTGTAGTGGTACACCCGCCGCGTCACCCGCACCGTCGCCCGGTACACGTCCGCCACCCGGTGCACCACCTTGTGCGCCGCGTGCTTCACCGCGTGGACGACCCGGCGCGCCACATGCTTGGCCGCGTGGTACACGGCCTTCGCCACGTGCTTGACCTTCTTCGCCACGTGCTTGACGGCCTGTGTCTCGCACGAGCCGGTCCACCAGGAGCAGTGACCCGACGGGTCCGTACCCACCAGCGGGTTGTCGTCGACGTAGGCGAAGGGGTTGGCCGCAACCGAGTCCGGGGTCGCGGAGGCCGACACGCTGTCCTTGTTCAGGAACTCGCCCGTGTTCGGGTTGTACCAGCGTGACGCCGTGCCCACGTCGCCCGTGCCCGGCTCCGTCCAGCCCGACTGGAAGCCGAGATGGCCGATCAGGGACGCGACCGCCGTCACCTTCCCGAGCGGGTCGTACGTCGCCGAGCCCGACAACGAAGTGGCGCCCGACGTGAAGGTGCCCACCACGTCGTCGTGCAGGTCCGTCAGGGCCAGGGCCCCCGTCGACGAACCCGTCTGCTTGATGCCCACCAGGCCGCCCGACGGGTCGTACGTGTACGACGCGTCCCCGTCCGTCGCGATCGTGTTGTCCGCGCCGGAGTAGGCGAAGGTGCGGGTCGAGGCCGAGCCGGTGTCCGTGTCGGTGATGTTCCGGCCCAGTGCGTCGAGCGTGTACGACTGGTCGCCCGCCACGATCTGGTCGCCGAACGCGTCCGTCTTGAAGGCGGCCGTGCCGCCCGCCGTGGACGACCCCTGCGTCATCGTCCCGCGCGCCGAGTAGGAGTACGAGTTCGTGCCGTCCGAGGTCAACTGGTCACGCGCGTCGTAGGTGTACACGTCCGCACCGGACCGCACCCGGTTGCCCGAGGCGTCATAGGAGTACGCCGTCGTGGTCGTGCCGTTGTTCCAGGAGGTCAGACGGTCCGACCAGTCGTAGGCGTAGGTGTTCGAGGACGCGCCCGTCACGCCCGCCGTCGTCTTCGACGTCAGGTTGCCGTTGTTGTCGTAACCGTAGGTGAAGCTCGACAGGGTCGACGCGCCCTGCACCAGGACGTCGCTCGTCAGCTCGTGCGCGCTGTTGTAGCCGAAGGTGCGGGTCTGGCCGGTGCTGCCGTACTTGATCGTCTTGACGTTGTTCAACTGGTCGTACGTGTACGTCAGATGCGTGCCGCTCGCAGCATCGTCGAGGGAGGAGAGGCGGCCCGCTGTGTCGTACCCGTAGGACTGGGTGCCGGCCGCGTCCGTGCGGGTGAGCATCGAGCCGTCGTCGTTGTACGTGAAGTTCGACGAGCCGGCCGAGCCCGAGGCGGACAGGACGTCGCCTCGGTCGTCGTAGGTGAAGGAGTCGCTCGTGGACGCCTGGTGGTCGGTCGCGCCCGACGTTCCCGCCTCGTCCGTGGCCGCCGAGGTGACCCGGCCGTCGGCGTCGTAGGAGAAGGAGTGCTTCGCCGTGGCGGCTTCGGCGCCCGTGCCCGACATGGTCTTCAACTGGTCGTTGTCGTCGTACGTCATCGACGTGGTGACACCGCCGGGCGCGGTGGCCGAGGTGACGTTGCCGTCGGCGTCGTAGGCGAAGGTCGTGGTGGAGTCGGCGGCCGAGGTGTACTGGGACGTCGTCGGCTCGATCACCTTCTCCTGCTGGCCCCAGGGGGTGTAGCTGTAGCGCCAGGAGTTGCCGCGGCCGTCGGTGAAGCGGGTGCGGTTGCCGGCCTGGTCGTAGCCGAAGGACGTGGTGATCGAGGTCGTCGCGTCGACCGGCTCGACCTGCTGGGTGATGGTGCCCGCCGCGTCGTAGGTCCAGCGGGTGGTGTGCTGGTTGGCGTCGGTGGCCGCGACCAGGTTGCCGTCGCCGTCGTACTGCTGCGAAGTGCCGTACAGGAAGGTGCCGCCCGCGTCGTAGCTGCGGGTCGCGGTCGGGTCGTCGTTGACGTTGTAGTCGGTGGTCGTGTAACTGCCGTCGGCCAGCGTGGTCTTGGTGTTGTTGCCCTCGAAGTCGTAGGAGTAGGCGGTGGTGTTGCCCGCTCCGTCCGTCGTCGAGGTGACGTCACCCGCGCGGTTGTAGGCGTACGACGTGGTCACGCCGCCCGGGCTCTGCGCCGACGCCAGATGCGCGCCGTAGGGGTTGCCGGTGGTGACGCCGTAGGAGTAGTTCGTCACCAGGGTGCGGGTGGACGGGTAGCGCTCCAGGGTCGTCGCCGTGACCTGGCGGCCCAGGTAGTCGAAGGTGGCCTGGGTCTGCGCGCCCGTGCCGTCGGTCGCCGTGCGCTGGTTGCCGTTGGTGTCGTAGGTGGCGTGGGTCTTGGTGCCATCGGGTTCGGTGATCTGGGACAGGTCGCCGAGCTGGTCGTAGAGGTAGGACGTGGTCTTTCCGCCGGGCGTGGTCGCGCTGGTCTGGTTGCCCTCGCTGTCGTAGGTCCAGACCGTGGTGCCCGGGTTGGGAGTGGACGCCCCGGCCGGGGTGTACGACGGCAGGGTCTCGCTGACCTTGTTGCCGTCGGCGTCGTAGGCCGTGTAGGTGATGAGGTCGGTCGGGTCCTTCTCCTCGACGGCCTCACCGAAGGTGTTGAAACCGCTCCAGGTGACGGGGCGGACCGTGGAGGCGTTCGCGGCGATGCCGTCGGGCTCCGACTGGACGGCCGGTGCCGTGGTGACCGCGAGGTTGCCGGCCTCGTCGTACTCGTAGTTCGTGGTGTGCTGCTCGGGGTCCGTCATGGACGTCGGCAGACCCCGCTTGTCGTACGTGTACTTGGTGGTCTGCTGGTTCGAGGAGCCGACCGTGCCGCCCGAACGGCCCTTGCCGTAGAGGGAGTTCACCTCGCTCGACGACAGCGCCCGCTGGTAGGTCTGGACGTTGCTGACCGCGCCGTTGACGGCGTTGCTCACGGTGCCGCCCGCGGTCTTCGCGCCGCCGACGGACAGCGGACCGGAGCCGGTCCACGGCGCCGGGTTGCTGGTGGAGCCGGCGAGCGAGCCGTTGACGTACAGGCTCATGGTGCCGCTGGAGGAGTCGAAGACGCCGACCAGGTGGGTCCAGGTGTTCAGCGCGGGGGCACCGGAGGCGGAGGCGGAGTAGTACGCCGACGGGGCGGCGGAGGTGTCCTGGCTGGGCGAGATGAGACGGAAGACGCCCGTGGTGGAGGCGTACTGGAGGTAGAACGAGGAGCGGTTGGTGCCGCCCTGGGAGACGAAGGTGCGGAACGTCGAGGTGTCCGACAGCTTCACCCACGCCGAGACGGTGTAGGAGGCGCTGGTGTCCAGGACCGGGCCGTTGGTGGCGATGATGTCGCCGTTGCCGCTGGTGTCGCCGCTGAACTGGGCGGCGTTGTCCGACCAGGTCACGCCCGGTCCGGCGGTGGCGGTGTTGCCGGTGCCGGAGGCGTCGGTGACGGAGCGGCCGGCGGTCTGGTCGAGCTTCCACCAGCCCGCCGGGTGACCCGAGGAGTCCCCGTACAGCGTCTCGCTGAGCAGGTTGCCCATGTCGTCGTAGGTGTCGGTGGTCGTGCGGTCGTAACCGGTCGCGTCGTGGTCGTTCTGGGAGGCGACCTGGTCGTCCGGGGTGTACGACACGGTCGACACGCGGTCGACACCGGTCGGGTCGACGGTCGTGGACGTCGTGCGGTCGGCGGCGTCGACCGAGTACTGGGTGACGTTCTCGCCGTTGTCCGTCGTCTGGGCCAGCAGGTTGCCGGCCGCGTCGTAGCTGTCCGACTCCAGGACGTAGCTGCTGTTCCCGTCCGCGCTGGTCTTCTTCACCGTCGAGGTCAGACCGTCGTCGGTGTAGGTGTAGGACGTCGTGTTGCCCATGGCGTCGGTGACCGACGCCAGCCGCCCGGCCGGGTCGTAGGCCCGCGAGGACTCGACGAGCTTCGTCGCGGTCTGCGGGGAGACCGGGTCGCCGGTGTACATCAGGCTCTGGGTGAGCAGGTTGCCGTTGTCGTCGTAGGTGTAGTCGGTCTCGTTGCCGGCACTTGTCACCTCCTTGGTCTTGTTGCCGGAGGTGTCGTAGGTGTACGTCGTCGTGTTGCCGTACGAGGTGCCCGCCGCGACGTTGGCGTCGGACTCGGTCGTCAGACGGTCGTAGGCGTCGTAGGTCTGCGTCTCGGTGCGGGAGGCGTCGCCGCCGTTGCCGTCGGCGACGGTCTGGGAGGTGACGTCACCGTCGTCGTCGTAGACCGTGCTGGAGACGGCGGTGTGGGTCGCGCCGGTGACCCGGTCGGTGAGCTGCGGGTCGTGCTCGGAGGTGACCTGGCCGTTCTTGTCGTACGTGTAGGTCGTCGTCAGGCCGCTCGGGTAGGTGTCGGAGACGACGTTCTGGCTCAGCACCTGCCCGACACCGTCGTAGGTGTACGACGTGACCAGGCCGATGGCGTCCGTGGTGGAGGCGACGTCGCCGTCCGAGAAGTAGGAGACCGAGTTGACCGCGCCGCCGGGGCTGACGGTCTTCACCGGCAGGCCCTTGGGGACCACCCCGCCGTTGGCGGACGGGTAGGTGCTGGTGCCGTCGCTGTAGACGGTGGTCGTCGCGCGGCCGTTCGGGAAGCCGGGGACGGCCGGGCCGGTGACGGCGGTCTGGTTGCCCGCCGAGTCGTAGGTGTACGACGTCAGATAGGTGGTGTCGGTCGCGGACGCGGAGCGGCCGTCGCGCTCGGTCAGCAGCTGGTCGTTGCGCGGGTCGGCGGTGGTCAGCTGGGCGGTCGTGTCGTCCGGGTAGTACGTGTAGTACTCGGTGTTGCACTTGTTCGCGACCTGGTCCTGGCAGTTCGTCGACGAGACGATGTTGCCGCGGACGTCGTGGCCGGTGGTGGTGACCGCGCCGTTGGGGTCGGTGACCGTGTGCTCGAAACCGGCCGTGTCGTAGCCGAAGCTGGTCTTGTCGCCGAGGCCGTCGGTCTCGGTCAGGGCGCGGTTGCCGTTGGTGACGTCGTAGGTGTAAGTCAGCGTGGACGTCGTCGGCGAGGTCACCTTCACCGTCTCCACCGGGAGCAGCCCGGCGGAGTTCTTGGCGGCCTCGACATGGGCGGCGACATCGGCGGCGGTGAGCGCGGTGTGGTAGAACGCCGCGTCCGCGATGGAACCGGTGAAGTGGCTGACATCCGCCGGGGAGTCGAGCCATGCCTTGGAGAAGCCCGCGCCGAGGTAGACGTGGTTGTAGGTCTGGTCGGCCGGGGTGCCGGAGTAGCTGGACTGCTTGACGCCGTCCAGGTACAGGGTCTGGGTGGCGCCGGAGGCGGTGAGGGCCACATGGTGCCAGGTGTTGTCGGTGACCGTGCCGGTCGAGCCGAACGCGGTCGTGGAGGAGCCGCTGCCCGAGTAGTAGTGGCCGTGCAGCTTGTTGTCGGTGCCGACGTACAGCAGCGGCGCGTAGGTACCGGAGGTGGCGGTCGCCCCGGATATCACCGCCGACTGGGCGCCGACGATGACGCCCTGGCTCGCCGTCTTGAACCACAGTTCGAGGCTGCGGTCACTGGTGCCGAACTGCACGGAGGTCGGCAGTTCGGTGTACGAGGTGCTGCCGTTGTAGGTCGTGGCCTTGGCGTCGCTGAAGGGGCCCGACGCGCCGAGCGTCACGGCGCTGTAGGTGCCGTTGCCGCCGTGCACCTCGTTGACGGCCGTGGTCGCCCCGGCCGCTTCGCCGAGCCGGTAGTAGCCGGCGGGGGCGGCGCCGAGCACCGCGCCCCGGTAGGTCTGGCTGGAGCCGGCGACCGTGGGGGCGGCGAGCTTCCAGACGCCGCCGTTCTCGTCGGTGAGCTGGGTCAGCGTCGTGGTCGCCGGGTCGTACGTCATCGCGGCGAAGGTCTTGCCCGAGGGCCGCTTGACGGAGGTGAGCAGGCTCGCGGAGTGAGTGCCGTACTGGTAGAGGGAGTTGACGTCGGCGGCGACCAACGGGCGTCCGTACCAGGCGACATCGGCGATCGAGCCGTTGAAGTACGTGGCGTACCCGGTCCCGTCGCTGGAGCTGCTGTGCGGCTCGTCCGGCCAGCTGCCGCCGAGGAAGCCGGTGCCGAGGTAGTTGAAGACCTGGTTCTTGCCGAAGGCCACCGCGCTCTTGATGGAGACGGTGCCGCTGCGGGAGCCGACCTTCGTGTTGTCCAGGAACAGTGTCTGCGAGTTGCCGGCCGCGCTGAGCACCACGTGGTGCCACTTGCCGTCGGCCACGGACGCCGAGGACACGATCGGGTTGACGCCGCCGCTGTACCAGAACTCGGCGTTCAGCTTGCCGTCGGTGCCGACGTAGATCGACGGGGTGTAGAAGCCGGCGGCCTGTCCGGAGCCGATCGGCTGGGAGGCGTAGGAGTAGAGCACGCCCGGTCCGGCCGAGGTCTTGAACCAGAGGGACAGGGCGCCCGAGTCGGTGTCGTTGCCGGTGTTCTTCGGCAGCGACACGTCCGAGGTGGTGCCGTTGAAGGAGGCGGCGGTGGAGGAGGAGCCGGTGAGCGGGCCGGCCGCGCCGAGCGTCACGTTCTCGTACGTGGCGTTCTTGGTGCCCTCGTTGGCGAGGACCGCGTCCTTGGCGGTGGTGCCGGAGCTCTCGGTGAGCGGCCAGGCGGCGCTCGGGTCGAGGTCGAGGGAGGCGTTCTGGTACTGCGAGCCCGTCGTGTAGCCGTACGCCGTGCACTTCGTGGTCGACAGCGGAGCGCACACGGTCGTCAGCTGGTCGCCGGTGTAGCCGTAGTTCCAGGTCAGTACGGTCGTCGTGTCGCCGTTGGTGACGGGGTCGGTGGTGACGGTGGCGACATGGGCGGCGAGCGCGCCGCTCGGGGTGGACCAGGTGAAGTTCAGGGAGCGGCCGGAGACGGCGGACTTCATCTTGGTGACGTGTCCGCTGGTCCAGGTCAGCGCGATGGCACGGCCGTTGGCGTCGGTGACGGAGGTGAGGCCGTAGGCGCCCGAACCGAGCGAGGTGGTGAAGGCGTAGACCGTGTCGTCCTTGTCGGTCAGGCTGTAGCCGCCTCCGCTGACCGTGGTGAAGGTCGCCCAGCGGCCGGTGCCCGGCGCGAAGGTGCCGTCGCTGTTCTTGCCGTAGCCGACCTGGGAGCCGTCCGGGTAGGTGACGTTGACGCTGGTGACGGTTCCGGCGGCGTTGTACTGCTCGGTGGCGCGGGAGTCGACGATGGACGACCAGCCGGCGCCGAAGGCCCCGGTCCAGCGCGGGTCACGGGAGTTGTAGTCGCGCTCGACGTCCAGGGACGGGCCGACGGTCGAGACCGAGGCGTCGGTGTCGGAGGTCGTGTAGTTGCCGATGGAGGCGTCGAAGCCGTGGTCGCTGCTGTTCTGCGACAGCCCGGAGGTGATCACGGGCTGGGGTACCTGGACGGACAGCTCGTAGGGATCCGCGGGCGAGTAGAGCCCGGTCGCGGAGTCGTACGCCTGCACCTGCCAGGTGTAGTTCTTGCCCCAGGCCAGCTTTCCGGACGGCACGGTCCAGTCACCGGTGGAGACGAGGCCCGAGTCGGCGACCAGGGCGTTGTTCGCGTCGTAGACCTTGAACTGGTACTGGCCGGCGCTGCCACTGGAGTTGGCGCCGCCCGCCCACGCGGTGAGTTCCGGGGTGGTGGTGCCGACGACCGCGTTGTCCGCGGGGAACTGCTCGTAGAGCTGCGGGGCGGTGTTCCCGGTGTAGTTGACGACGATGTACGGGCCGAGCGAGGGGTCGTTGAACGATCCGAACTGCTTCCAGTGCAGGGCGTCGCTGGTCGACGCGTACACCGCGAGGCCGTGGTCGGCCGTGCTGCCGCTGAACCAGCCCTGGATCGCGGAGGTCGTCAGGGAGACGCTGACCCAGTCGCCGACCGAGCGGTCCGCGGCCGTGTTCGCGCAGGCGTTGGACACGGTCGGGGTGGCGTTGCCGATGGAGGAGCCATAGGTGGGGCCGGGGTAGCTGGTGACACCCTCGGGCGTCCATGCCTGGGTGACCAGGGCGACGTCGAAACGCTCGGCGGTGCAGGTCGAGGCCCAGGTGTCGAAGAGGTGCAGGGTGGCCGAGGTGACGGTCGCGCCGCTCGCGTCCCAGGCGGTGTCCCAGTGGTTGATGTATCCGGCGGCGGAGTGCGTGCCGGAGTCGTAGGAACCGACCTTGATCGTCTGCTCGTAGGAGTGGTCGCCGGCCGCGCCCGACTCCGCGTAGGTGGTCGT
The DNA here is from genome assembly GCF_040605395.1 of Streptomyces sp. NPDC005648. Taxonomy (NCBI): domain Bacteria; kingdom Bacillati; phylum Actinomycetota; class Actinomycetes; order Kitasatosporales; family Streptomycetaceae; genus Streptomyces; species Streptomyces sp. NPDC005648. The sequence goes on from NZ_JBEXCS010000004.1 coordinate 48,747, forward strand.
CCAGCCGTCGGTGACGGTCGGGTCGACGGTGACGGGGAAGACGCGGTGGGCGTCCTTCAGCCAGGTCTCGTCGAGGCTGATGTCCAGCGCGTAGCCGCCGCCGTCGTGCACGAGGGTCGTGGTCACCTCGTGCGTGGTGGCCGGGTCACCGGAGCGCGGGTCGACCTTCGAGTCGTAGGCGTACGACGAAGGGACGCGCTCGACGGTCTTGCCGGCGGCGTTTTGCAGGACGATCGAGCCGTCCTGGTTCTGGACCGGGGTGAGTCCCTTGAGGTGCAGCGGGAAGGTCCAGGAGTTGCCGGCGTCCGCGGAGTGCAGGACGACCGCTTCCTTCACACCGGTGGCGGTGGGGGCGACCTGGAGATCGGTGTCGGTGAGGACACCCGGGTAGGTGACGCGGGAGCCGTCGGCGGTGCCCTTGACGGCGTGGGCGCCCTTGAGGCCGTAGGCGACGGAGTGCCGCTGGTCGGGGGCGAGCGAGACGAGCGCGGAGTCGTCGGCCCTGGCGGCGAAGTCGACGCCGATGGAGTTGGCCTTCTCGTGCCAGCGCCCGTCGGGCCCGGCCCGCACGTCCACGTCGATGGGCGCCCACTTGCCCTTGCCGGCCTGGTAGTTGACGGGGGTCGGGTAGATCCGTCTGGTGGTGGATCCGTCGGCGTTGTCGTACACCGTGTCGGTGCGCGAGGACTTGCCCGCGTCCCGCTTGCTGGTCCTGGCGTCGAACACGGCGCCGCCGGCGCTCTTGCCCCGCTTCACGCTCGCCCGGTGCGCCTTGTACGCGGCGAGTTCGCCCTTGCCCTTGCCCGGCTTACGGCCCTTGCCCCGGTGCGCCGCGGTCGCCGCGGCGGAGACATGGTGCCGCTTTCCGGCCGCGGTGCCCGACTTCTCCGCGGGCAGCCGGCCCCAGTGCGGGTCCTTCAGCCAGGCCGTGAGCGAGGACAGGCTCGGCAACGAGAGGTCCACGGAGTGCAGTTCGGCTCCGGCGGCCACCGCCGACTGCGTGGTCCACATGCAGGCGAACACGGTGAGCAGGAGTACCGCGACGCCCCGGCGGGCGCGCCGTGTACGGCGGGTGGAGCGGACACGGCTGAAGGGCCGAACACGCACGGCTGGGACTCCCCCTCGAATGGGCACAACAGGGCGGGCCGCGATGTCAGTTGGCGTGCCGACGGTGAGGCCACAGAAAACGGAGAGATCTTGCCCGTTGTAAACAAAGAGTGAATAGAGCAAAGGACCGATCTTGGACGTGGTTTGACCTTTCCTTGCTGAACCTGTCCGACTTTGATCGGGGCGCCCCTTTGCTCCTTTCGGAAACCTTTGCGGTTTTATTGACGGGAGCGCATCAAGCGTTCATCCGCAGGGCGGCTCGGCGAGGGAGTGAAGGGGGCGCGCGGCGCCCGTCAGGGGCGCGCGGCACCCGTCACAGGCGCGCCCGTCAGAGGCGATGCCGCATCCACACGTTCGGCTCGACATACACCGCGTACCCCCGCTCCGGCTCGCACCGCACCGGCACCAGCGCGCCCGGCACCTCGATGTCGCCCCGGGTGTCGAAGGGCAGTCCGGTCCAGCCGCGCCACTCCTCCAGGGAGGCGGCGACGGTCATGGAGGCGGGCGCGATCCGCTCGATGACGGCGCCGGCGCGGGCGTGGACACGCAGCCAGGGGTCGTACGGCAGCCCGTCCTCGCGCACCCGGTGGGCGTACTCCTCGATGGGGGTGCGCGGTTCGAGGTGCTTGGCGCTGGGGCGGACCGGGGCGACGACCTCGGTGAAGCCGCGGGCGCGGGCGCTCTCCCGCATCGCGGCCAGCATCCGGCCGGACAGGCCGAGGCCCTGGGCCCGCGGGTGGACCACGATCGAGATCGCGCTGACGGTGTCGGGCCGCACTCCGCGGCGCAGGTCGGCGAAGGCCCAGCCGAGAACCTGGTCCCAGCCCCGGTCGGGGAGCCGGCCCCTGTCTTCCGTGTGGAGGCGGAAGGGCACGCTGTAGGCGTGGGCGAGGACCTCGCCGCGCTCGGTCTCGGCGAAGAGGACGTACTCCGGGAGTTCGGCGGGGATGCGCCCGTAGTGGGCGCTGCCCACGGGGTCCTGCGTCGTGAACTCCGCCCAGGTGTCGGGCATGTCGAGCACGGCCCGCAGCATCTCCGGCCGGTCGGCGAGACTCGCCACGGTCAGTTCCATGCGGTCACGGTAGGCCGGAGCGGCGGGCCCGGAAACGGGTTTTCCGTCCGCGCGGAAACGGGATCTCAGTCCGCCCGGAACCGTGCCGGCGCGTCCGTGGGGTTCCCGCCGGACGGCAGCCTCTGCCCCGGGCAGGTCCGCAGCACCTTCTCCATGGCGGCCTTCTCGGCGGCGGTCACCCACAGCTGGTACTTCCGCTTCACCGCGACCTGACCGGCCACATAGGCGCAGCGGTACGACTTGTTCGGCGGCAGCCAGGTCGCCGCGTCGCCGTCGCCCTTGGAGCGGTTGGTGCTGGAGTCGACAGCTATCAGGTTGAGCGGGTCGTTGGCGAGGGCTATGCGCTTGCTCGCGTCCCAGTACTTGGCGCCCTTCTGCCAGGCGTCGGAGAGCGGCACGATGTGGTCGATGTCGACGAGGCTGGCCCCGCGCCGGTAGGTGACCTTCTTGCCGGAGTAGGGGTCCGACTCCAGTACGCCGTACGACACCCTGCACCTGCCGCCGCTGAACCGCACGCCCTCCAGGTCCCGTTGGAGGATGTCGTCGCGGGTGTCGCAGGAGTTGGAGTCGGTGTCCGCCCAGGCGGTGCCGAACCGTTCCCGCGAGTAACCGGTCTTCGGCGCCCGCCCCTTCACGGTCAGCGACTCGGCGGCGGTGAGGGCGGCACCGCCCCCGCCCGTCTCCCGCGGCCCCGCGGACCCGGTCTTCGTCTCGGCCTTGCATCCGGCAACAGCGAACACCAGCACGACGGCGGCCGCGGCCCCGCCCCGAAGACGCCTCACGACGCGTCCCTCCCCTTTACCGACCCCGGCCGACCCCGGTCCACCCGGTTGGCGGCCCCGCACCGAGCGTCTTCCCTGTACGACTTCGCGCACACCGCGGTGACAGGGCGCACGGGGGCAGTCGGGAGGCCCGGAAACGCGGACTCCCGGACCCCGCAGGGAACATAAGTGGGCACTCCACCCATATCGGCCGTATCGTCGATGCTGAGTCACCTCTGGAAGGAGCTCTGGATGGGCATCTTCGACAGGTTCAAGAGCAACCGCATGGCGCAGGACAAGGCCAGGGACATGTCCGACGCCGCGGAGAAGAAGGTCAACGAGAGGACGGGCAACAAGTACGAGAGCCAGGTCGACCAGGCCCAGCAGCAGGCCGAGGACCGGCTCGGTATGGACCGCGACCGGCCCGACCAGCAGTGACCCCCGGACTCACCTGACCTGACCCTTCGAGGCCGTCCGCCGGGCCCCGCGGACGGCCTCCCCTGCCTACGATCCCAGGATCGACGTCAGGAACTCCCCGACCCAGCCCAGCAGTTCACGACCGACCAGCGGCTTTCCGCCGACCTTCGCGGTCTTCGGGCGGGGTACGAGCACCTGGTGCGCGGCCGGCTTGATGACGGTCCCGGGGTAGAGCCGCTTGAGCCGCAGCTCCTGCGACTCCCGCAGCTCCACCGGCGCGAAGCGGATGTTGTTGCCCTGGAGGACGACTTCGCCGACCCCGCACGCGCGGGCGAGCATACGCAGGCCCGCCACCAGGAGCAGGTTCTCCACCGGTTCGGGCAACTTGCCGTAGCGGTCGACGAGTTCCTCGCGGACCGACTTGACGTCCTCCTCCGTGTTGGCGGAGGCGATGGCCCGGTACGCCTGGAGACGCAGGCGCTCGCCGGGGGCGTAGTCGTGCGGGACATGCGCGTCGACCGGGAGCTCGATCTTGACCTCCAGCGGCGGCTCCTCCTCCACGCCGCCCTCCAGGGAGGCGCGGTAGTCCGCGACCGCCTCGCCGACCATACGGACGTACAGGTCGAAGCCGACGCCCGCGATATGGCCGGACTGCTCGCCGCCCAGGAGGTTGCCCGCGCCGCGGATCTCCAGGTCCTTCATCGCGACGTACATGCCCGCGCCCATCTCCGTGTGCTGGGCGATGGTCGCCAGGCGCTCATGGGCCGTCTCCGTCAGCGGCTTCTCCGGCGGGTACAGGAAGTACGCGTACCCGCGCTCCCGCCCGCGCCCGACCCGGCCGCGCAGCTGGTGCAGCTGGGAGAGGCCGAAGTTGTCGCCGCGCTCCACGATCAGCGTGTTCGCGTTGGAGATGTCGATGCCGGACTCGACGATCGTGGTCGAGACGAGGACGTCGTACTTCTTCTCCCAGAAGTCGACGACGACCTGTTCGAGGGTCGTCTCGGACATCTGGCCGTGGGCCGTGGCGATCCGCGCCTCGGGGACGATCTCACGCAGGCGCGAGGCCGCGCGGTCGATCGACTCCACCCGGTTGTGGATGTAGAAGACCTGGCCCTCACGCAGGAGTTCACGGCGGATCGCCGCGCCGATCTGCTTCTCCTCGTACGGGCCGACGAAGGTGAGCACCGGGTGGCGCTCCTCCGGCGGGGTGGTGATCGTGGACATCTCGCGGATGCCGGTGACCGCCATCTCCAGCGTTCTGGGGATCGGGGTCGCGGACATCGTCAGGACGTCCACGTTGGCGCGCAGCTTCTTCAGCTGCTCCTTGTGCTCGACGCCGAAGCGCTGCTCCTCGTCGACGATGACCAGGCCCAGGTCCTTGAACTTGGTCTCCGAGGAGAACAGACGGTGGGTGCCGATGACGACGTCCACCGAACCCTCGCGCAGGCCCTCCAGGACGGCCTTCGCCTCGGTGTCCGTCTGGAAGCGGGACAACGCCCGCACGTTGACCGGGAACTGGGAGTAGCGCTCGGAGAACGTCCCGAAGTGCTGCTGCACCAGAAGGGTGGTGGGGACGAGGACCGCCACCTGCTTGCCGTCCTGTACGGCCTTGAAGGCGGCCCGGACCGCGATCTCCGTCTTTCCGTAGCCGACGTCGCCGCAGATCAGACGGTCCATGGGGACCGACTTTTCCATGTCCTCCTTGACCTCGGCGATCGTCGTCAGCTGGTCGGGGGTCTCGGCGTACGGGAACGCGTCCTCCAGCTCGCGCTGCCAGGGGGTGTCCGGGCCGAAGGTGTGGCCGGGGGCCGCCATCCGGGCGCTGTACAGCTTGATGAGGTCGGCCGCGATCTCCTTGACGGCCTTCTTGGCGCGCGCCTTGGTCTTCGTCCAGTCGGCGCCGCCGAGGCGGTGGAGGGTGGGGGCCTCGCCGCCGACGTACTTGGTGATCTGTTCCAGCTGGTCGGTGGGGATGTAGAGGCGGTCGCCTGGCTGGCCGCGCTTGGCGGGGGCGTACTCGACGACCAGGTACTCGCGGGTGGCGCCCTGCACGGTGCGCTGCACCATCTCGATGTAGCGGCCCACGCCGTGCTGTTCGTGGACGATGTAGTCGCCCGCCTCCAGGGTGAGCGGGTCGATGGTCTTGCGGCGGCGGGCCGGCATCCGGGCGCCGTCCTTGCCGGCCGCCTTCTGGCCGGAGAGGTCGGTCTCGGTGAGGACGGCCAGCTGGAGCGCGGTGTCGACGAAGCCGTAGTCGATCGAGCCGCACGCCACGTGCACGACGGACGGTGAGATCGCGCCGAGCTCGATGTCGAGGCGGGCCGCGATGCCCTCGCCGCCCAGCACCTCGACGGTGCGGGCCGCGGGGCCGTGGCCCTCGGTGACGAAGACCGTGCGCCAGCCGTCGGCGAGCCACCCCTTGGTGTCGGCGAGGGCCTTGGCGGTGTCGCCGCGGTAGGTCTCGGGGGCGTGCATGCCGAGCTTGAGGGTGTCCGCGTCGAGTTGGTCGTCCGCCGCGAACGGCGACACCGACCACCACATCATGCCCAGCTCACGGGCCCGGTCCCGGACGTCCGCGATGGACCGCAGGGAGGCCGCGCCGACGTCGATGGGCGCCTCGCCGCCGCCCGCGGTGGCCGCCCAGGAGGCCTGGAGGAACTCCTGGCTGGTGGCCACGAGGTCGGCGGCACGTGTGCGGACCCGCTCCGGGTCGCAGACGACGGCCATCGCGCGCGCGGGCAGTACGTCGAGCAGCAGCTCCATGTCGTCGACGAGGACGGGGGCCAGGGACTCCATGCCCTCGACCGCGATCCCCTCGGCGATCTTCCCGAGCAGCTCGCCCAGCTCGGGGTGCTGTTCGGCGAGGACACGCGCCCGCGTGCGGACGTCCTCCGTCAGCAGCAGTTCACGGCAGGGGGGCGCCCACAGGCCGTGCTCGGCGACTTCGAGGGACCGCTGGTCGGCGACCTTGAAGTAGCGGATCTCCTCGACGTCGTCGCCCCAGAACTCGACGCGCAGGGGGTGTTCCTCGGTGGGCGGGAAGACGTCCAGGATCCCACCGCGTACGGCGAACTCGCCCCGCTTCTCGACGAGTTCCACGCGCGCGTACGCGGCGGCGGCGAGGGCCTGGACGATGTCGTTCAGATCGGCGGTCTGCCCGGTCCGCAGGGCGACCGGCACCAGCTCCCCGAGCCCTTTGACCTGCGGCTGCAGCACGGATCGTACGGGCGCCACGACGACGGAGACCGGTCCGGTCCCGGGGTCGTCCGCGGAGGGGTGGGCGAGGCGCCGCAGGACCGCGAGCCGACGGCCCACGGTGTCGCTGCGCGGGCTGAGCCGCTCGTGCGGGAGCGTCTCCCACGACGGGTACTCCACGACCCCGTCGGCCGGCAGCAGGGACCGCAGGGCGGCCGCCAGGTCCTCCGCCTCCCTGCCCGTCGCCGTCACGGCCAGCACCGTGCGGCCGGTCTCGCGGGCCAGCGCGGCCACCGCGAAGGGGCGGGCCGCCGGGGGGCCGACCAGATCGATGTGCATGCGGTTGCCGTCTGCGCCCGCCCTGATCGCTTCCGCGAGGGCGGGATCCTTGACGACGGCGTCGAGCAGACCGTGCAGGCTCATTCGGGGCGGCTTTCGTCCGGGGGCGGGCAACGCGAATCGCCCGACGCGCACTGCGGGCCGGGGGTCCCTCCAGCCTACGTCGCGCTTCGCGGTGACGGTGGGGCTGTGGACAACCCCTGTAACCCCTGGTCGGCTCAGCGGCGGCGAACTGTTCGACTCCGCGGCCGGGAAACCGGCCCCACAAGCGGCGAACAGCCCGGCACCGGCGAGTCCCCCAGGACTCCCCGGTGCCGGGCGCTCCCCCGCAACCCCCGTGTGCGGTGGCCGTACCCCCGTGGCTGGTGTGCGCGCTAGTCGGTGGCGATCGCGTTCAGGACGTTCATCCGGCCCGCCCGGAACGCCGGGATCAGGGCCGCGAACAGTCCCACGAACGCCGAGCCGAGGAAGACCGCGGTGATCGTCGGCCACGGGATGTCCAGGACCTTGAGGCCCTCCAGGGCGAGGAGCTGCTGGGCGGTGGCGCCCCAGCCCATGCCGAGCCCGAGGCCGAGCAGGGCGCCGAACAGGGCGATGACCACCGACTCCATACGGATCATGCGGCGCAGCTGGCGGCGCGAGAGGCCGATGGCGCGCATCAGGCCGATCTCACGGGTCCGCTCGACCACCGACAGGGCCAGGGTGTTCACCACACCCAGGATCGCGACGATGATCGCCAGGGCGAGAAGGCCGTAGATCATGTTCAGGAGCTGGCCGATCTGGTCCTTCAGGGCCTGCTTGTAGTCGGTCTGGTCGCGCACCTTGTACTGCGGGTAGTCGTGCAGCGCTGACTTCAGCGACTTGTACGCCGCGTCCTGCTGCCCCTTGTCGGCGGTGGCGAAGACCAGCTCGTCGAGCGGCATCCGGTCGGCCGGCACGTACTTGGCGAGGGTGGCGATCGACGTGTACTTGGCGCCCTGGTCGATCATGTCGTCGCTGGTGGTGATGGCCCGGACCGTCAGTTCGGCGGTGCCGCCGTCCTTGAACGCGACCTTGATCCTGGAGCCCAGGTGGATGCCGTGCGCCTTGGCGAACTTCTCGTGCACGGACATCGAGTCGGGCAGGTAGGCGTCCTTGAGCTTGCCGGCCACCACCTTCTTGCGCAGGTCGCTCGCGTACGTGGGGTCGGCCGCCGTGATGTCGGTGTCCTTGAGGGTCTTGCCGTCGGGCGTGGTGTAGTCGGCCTGGGTCGTCCTGTACTCGGTGACCCGAGCCAGCCCCGGCGTGTCCTTGACGGCCCTGACTGCCTGCGGGGTGATCCGCTGGCCGCCGTCGGACTGGATGATGAAGTCCGTGCCGACGGTCTTGTCGAGCTGGTCCGTGGCGGAGGCGACCATCGACGAGCCGACCACCGAGAGACAGGCGACCAGCGCCAGGCCGATCATCAGGGCGGCGCCCGTGGCCCCCGTACGGCGCGGGTTGCGCAGCGCGTTGCGCTCGGCCATCCGCCCGACCGGTCCGAACATCCGCAGCAGTACGGCGCCCAGCACGCGCACCACACCGGCCACGAGCAGCGGCCCGACGACCACGAAGCCGATCAGGGAGAGGACCACGCCCAGCCCCAGCCACAGCGAGCCGTCGGTCGCCTTGCTGACGCTCCCGGCCAGATAGAGGCTGTAGCCGCCGGCACCGGTGAGCAGGACCCCCACCAGGGCCCGTACGCGGCCCGCCCTGGCGTCGGTGGGGGCACCGGCGTCGCGCAGCGCGGCCATCGGGGAGACCTTGCCGGCCCGGCGGGCGGGCAGATAGGCGGCGAGGACGGTGACGACGACGCCGAGGATCACACCGACCACCGGGGTCGTCCACTTCACGGTCAGGTCCGCGGTCGACAGATGCATGCCCATGGAACCCATGAGCTTCATCAGGCCGACGGCGAGTCCGACACCGGCCCCGACGCCCAGCACCGAGCCGAAGACACCCAGCAGCAGCGCCTCGGCGAGCACGGACCGGTTGACCTGCTTCCTGCTCGATCCGATGGCCCGCATCAGGCCGATCTCGCGGGTGCGCTGGGCGACCAGCATCGAGAAGGTGTTGATGATCAGGAAGATGCCGACGAGGAAGGCGATCCCGGCGAAGCCGAGCATCGCGTACTTCATGACGTTCATGAAGCCCTCGACGTTTTTCTGGTTGGCGTCGGCGGTCTCCTTGGCGGTCTGCACCTTGTAGCCGGTGCCGAGCCCGGCGACGACGTTCTTCTTGAGCTGGGCGTCACTCACCCCGGAGGCGGCCGTGACGTTGACGTTGGTGAAGACGCCGGTCCTGCCGACGAGTGTCTCCTGGGCGGTCCTGGTGTCCAGGTAGAAGATCGCCGCACCGGGGTTGGTGACCTGGAAGTCGGCGATGCCGGAGATCTTCGCCCGGTGCGTGCCGACCGCGCTGATCACGCCGATCTCGTCACCGAGCCTCAGGTGGTGCTTGTCGACGGTGTCCTTGTCGACCATCACCTGGCCGGGGCCCACGGGCGCCGCACCGGAGGTGATCTTCATGGTGCGGGCGTCGTTGGAGTTCCAGTTGCCGACGATGGTCGGTGCGCCGCTGGAGGGCGACAGGCTGTCCTTCTTGCCGTCGACCACGGTCACGGAGGTCGAGAAGACGGTCCCCTCCGCCGCCTTCACGCCCTGCGCGGCCTTCACCTTGCCGACCACGGAGGCCGGGAACACCGGCGGCCGGCCGTTCTCGGAGTCGGTCGCCCCGCTGTCCGAGGCGCTCTTGGCGCTGACGGTCACATCGGAGGAGGTGGCCTGGAACAGCTTGTCGAAGGTCGTGTTCATCGTGTCGGTGAACACGAGCGTCCCGCAGACGAACCCGACCGACAGCAGGACCGCGATGGCCGACAGCGCCATCCGCCCCTTGTGCGCGAAGAAGTTGCGCATCGAGGTCTTCATGACGGTCATGACGTACGCCCCCGGGCGTCGAAGTCCTTCATGCGGTCCAGGACGGCGTCGGCGGTCGGCCGGTGCATCTCGTCGACGATCCGGCCGTCGGCGAGGTACAGCACCCGGTCCGCGTACGAGGCGGCCACCGGGTCGTGGGTGACCATCACGATGGTCTGCCCGAGCTCGTCCACGGAGCGGCGCAGGAAGCCCAGCACCTCCGCGCCGGCCCGGGAGTCCAGGTTTCCGGTCGGCTCGTCGCCGAAGATGATCTCGGGCCGCGCGGCCAGCGCACGGGCCACCGCGACACGCTGCTGCTGACCGCCGGAGAGCTGGGTGGGCCGGTGCTTGAGCCGGTCGCTCAGCCCCACGGTGTCCACCACCCGCGCGAGCCACTCCCGATCCGGCTTGCGGCCCGCGATGTCCATGGGCAGCGTGATGTTCTCGATCGCGTTCAGCGTCGGCAGCAGGTTGAACGCCTGGAAGATGAACCCGATCCGGTCCCGCCGCAGCTTGGTGAGCTTCTTGTCCTTCAGCCCGGTGATCTCGGTCTCGTCCAGGTGGATCTGCCCGCTGGTGACGGTGTCGAGCCCGGCGAGGCAGTGCATGAGCGTGGACTTGCCGGACCCGGACGGGCCCATGATCGCGGTGAACTGGCCGCGGGCGATGTCCACGTCGACATGGTCGAGGGCGACGACGCGGGTCTCCCCGGCCCCGTACGCCTTGACGACCTGCCGCGCCCGCGCGGCGACGGCCGTACGCCCTCCAGTGCCCCCGTGCCTGGGAATGGTCACGGCCGATGTCATGGTATTTCTCCTATGTCGGACGACAGTTGAGTCGCGTGAGCCGGTGCGTCGTTCGGTGGTTCCTCGGTACGTCGATGAGTCTGGCGTCGGAGAGAGGTCCGGCGCGCTGGTGCTCAGCACCCTCTTCTACGGGGGAAAACCCCACCCCCGCCGGTCCGGTCAACCGCCCCGGCCGCCCCCCTCGACCGCTCCCCAGCGGCGTAAAGCCAGGTTAAGGACGCCGCCCCCTCGGTCTCGTCCTCCGGTGGGACGAACCCGCCCCGAGCCCTGGTACGGAGTAAACCCCTAGGGGCCGTCCACCGACGGGTGGAGCCGATCTCGGGGTTCGGTCCACCCACCGGCCCAGTCACCTTCCACCCTGACGCGACGTGAGGGTCAAGTGGGAAGCTGTTGGGCGCCGGATAGATGCAAGGGGAAGGAATCCTGTGGACCAGGGGGACACGGACATACGGGCGTCGGTGACCGGCGAGCCTTCACCGGGCACCCGCGGACGAGGCGCCGTCGTGGCCGCGCTCATGCTCGCCATGGCCCTCGCGGCCCTCGACTCCACCATCGTCTCCACGGCCGTACCCCAGATCGTCGGCGACCTCGGCGGCTTCTCGGTCTTCTCCTGGCTCTTCTCCGGCTATCTCCTCGCGGTCACCGTGACCCTCCCGGTCTACGGCAGGCTCTCCGACACCTTCGGCCGCAAGCCGGTGCTGATCGCGGGCGCGTCGGTGTTCCTGCTCGGCTCGCTGCTGTGCGCGATGGCCTGGAACATGGGGGCGTTGATCGCCTTCCGCATCCTCCAGGGCCTGGGCGGCGGGGCGTTGCAGGGCACGGTCCAGACCCTGGCCGCCGATCTGTACCCGCTCAAGGAACGCCCGAAGATCCAGTCCAAGCTGTCCACGGTGTGGGCGGTGTCCGCGGTGGCGGGCCCGGGGGTCGGCGGGGTGCTGGCGGCGTACGCCGGCTGGCGCTGGATCTTCCTGGTCAACCTGCCCATAGGGGCGGTGGCGTTGTGGCTGGTCGTCCGTCATCTCCATGAACCGCAAAGGGAGTCGAGGGGCCGTGCACGCATCGACTGGGCGGGTGCGCTGGCCGTGTTCGCCTGCGGAGGGGTCCTGCTGACGGCCCTGGTGCAGGGCGGGGTGGCCTGGCCGTGGCTGTCGTCGCCGTCGATCGCCCTGTTCGCCACGGGACTCGCGCTTGTCGGGGTCGTGGTGCGGGTGGAACGGCGGGCGGCCGAGCCGATCATCCCCGGGTGGGTGTGGCGCCGGCGCACGATCGCCGCGGTCAATCTGGCCCTGGGCGCGATGGGCCTGCTGATGGTGGCGCCGAGCGTGTTCCTGCCGACGTACGCGCAGTCGGTGCTGGGTCTGGCGCCGGTGGCGGCCGGATTCGTGCTGAGCGTATGGACGTTGAGCTGGCCGGTCTCCGCGGCCCTGAGCCAGCACGTCTACGGCCGGATCGGCTTCCGCAACACGGCCCTGATCGGCATCGGAGCCGCCGCGCTGATCCTGTTCGCCTTCCCCTTCCTGCCCTACCCCGGCGAGGCCTGGCAGCCGGCGCTGCTGATGCTGCTGCTGGGGGCGGCGCTGGGCCTGTTCCAGCTCCCGCTGATCGTGGGGGTGCAGTCCACGGTCGGCTGGGCGGAACGCGGCACCACGACCGCGTCGGTCCTCTTCTGCCGCCAGACCGGCCAGACCATCGGCGCCTCCGTGTTCGGCGCGGTGGCCAACGGGGTGCTGGCGGCACGGCTCGGCGGCGCGGGCGACCTGGACTCGGTGACCCGGGGACTGGACGGCGGCGAGGTGCCGGAGGCGACCCGCCGGGCGGTCGCGGACGCGGTGCACGCGGTGTACATGGGCGCGGGATGCGCGGCGGCGCTCGCGTTCGGGGTGCTGTTGCTGCTGGCGCCGCGCCGCTTCCCCGTACTCAACGACGCCAAAGATCTGAGTTAATCCGGGTAACACCCCAGCTCAGCGAAGTAAGCGCATACCGACCAATCAGTTTGTCGAAACCCTCGCGCGTCCCTGAACCGGCGAGTAACGTGCGTGGCTCCGCACACCCCCCACCCTCCCTGCCGTCCCCGCACGGACCCGAGCCACGCAAGGAGCACCGGGATGTCCTACGAGCCGCCGTACGACACCTACCGACATCCGGACCGACCCCCGGCGTACGACCACATGTACCCCTGGCAGCCCCAGGCCGCCCCGCCGGAACCGCCCGCACACCGCCGCGCACCCCGCGCGCCCCTCGGCCACCACAGCGATCTGCGCGTCCTGCGCGGCGCCTACCGCTGGCAGCGCCGCACCGCCTCCCTCGCCGCCCTCGGCTACTTCACCCTCTTCCTCGTCCTGTCCGCCTTCGCCCCCTCGGTGATGACCAGCAGCGTCACGGACGGCCTGCCGGCCGGACTCCTGCTCGCGCTGATCCAGATCCCCGTCACCTGGCTGGCGATCGCCCTGTACGAGCACACGGCCCGCCGCTACGTCGACCCGATCGCGGACCGCATCCGCAAGCAGTCCGAGCTGGACGCCAAGCGGGAGGCCACCCGATGACCAACGGCTTCAGCGACAACGCACAGGCCATGTCCCTGGTCGCGTTCTCCGCGATCGCCACGATCACCCTGCTCCTGTGCGTCATGACGGGCCCCGACCGCGACGACCTCGACGAGTTCTACACCGGCTACGGCTCCCTCTCCCCCATGCGCAACGGCCTCGCGATCGCCGGCGACTACATCTCCGCGGCGAGCGTGCTGGGGACCGGCGGGGTGATCGCCCTGTGCGGCTACGACGGCGTCGTCCTCGCCCTCAGCACCGCGCTGTCCCTGATGCTGCTGATGTTCCTGCTGGCCGAACCCCTGCGGAACGCGGGCCGGTTCACGATGGGCGACGCGCTCGCCCGCCGTATGCCCGGGCGCGGGGTGCGGATCACCGCCTGCGTGGTGACGATCGCCGCGCTGCTGCCACTGATGCTGGTCCAACTGGCCGGTACCGGGCAGCTGCTGGCGTTCATCCTCGGCTTCTCCGGCGACTCGCTGAAGACCGGCTGCATCATCGGGCTCGGCGCCCTGATGATCAGCTACGCGGCCATCGGCGGCATGAAGGGCACCGCCCTCATCCAGATCCTGAAGATGGTGATGCTGCTGGGATCGGGCGCCGTGATCGCCGTACTGATGCTGCGGCGGTTCGACTGGGACCTGGGCGCCCTGTTCTCCACGGCCGCCGCGCAGAGCGGCGTCGGAACCCGCTTCCTGCACTCCGGAGTGGAGTTCGCGGGCAGCTCCAACCCCCGTCTGGACATGATCACTTCGGAGCTGACCGTCGTCCTGGGCGGCGCCTGCCTCCCCCACGTCACGATGCGCATGTACACCGCGAGCAGCGCCCGCCAGGTGCGGCGCTCCATGTCCTGGGCGGTGTCGTCGGTCGTCCTGTTCGTCCTGGTGATGACGGTCGTCGGCTTCGGCGCCACGGCGCTGATCGGGCGGGCGGTGATCGCCCAGGCCGACCCGCAGGGCAACACGGCCTATCTGCTGGGCTCCCGGGCCGCGTTCGGCGCGGACGTCTCCACCGGGGAGACCTTCCTGTTCACCACCGTGACGGCGGCGATCTTCCTCACCCTCCTCGCCTCCGTCGCCGGCATGATCCTCGCCTGCGCCAACTCCCTCGCCCACGACGTGTTCGCGGCGCGGGTACGGGAGATGTCGGCGCGCCGCGAGATGGGGCTGGCCCGGGCGTCCGCACTGGCGGTGGGCGTCCCCGCGATCCTGCTGGCCACCCTCGTCCAACACCGCAGCCTGCAACCCCTGGTGACCCTCTCCTTCTGCCTCGGCGCCTCGGCCATCGCACCCGCCCTGGTCTACAGCCTCTTCTGGCGCCGTTACACCCGCACGGGTCTGCTGTGCACCCTCATCGGCGGCACCCTGTCCGTCCTCCTCCTGATGCCGGGCACCAACCTGGTCTCCGGCTCCCCCGCATCCGCCTTCCCCCAGGCCGACTTCAACTGGTTCCCGTTCACCACGACAGGCCTCGTCACCATCCCCCTCGGCTTCGCCCTCGGCTGGCTCGGGACAGTGCTGTCCGGCCAACGGGCGTCGGAGGAACAGCGCCACCAGTACGAGGCGGTGGAGGGGTGGATTCTGGCGGGGGCGGTGCGGAGGGGTGGATGAGCGAGGGGGACGGGTCCCCTTGTGGGGTGACGGGGTGGCGCCCCGGAGCGGGCGCGAGCGGGGCGCGCACACGACGTCGAGCGCCCCCGCTCGCTGTTCACTCCCCGGACGCCGACCCCGTCAACGCCGTCAGACTGCTCCGTACGTAATCCATCTGCGCCTGTACGTCGTCCCACCGCTCCCCGTGCTCCCTCAGCACCCGCTCCGTCTCCCGGGCGATCCGCTCCTCCCGCACCCGGGCTCCCGCCAGCACCTCGGCGGCACGCGCGTGTGCCTCCTCCTGGCACCGGCGCGCGGACTCCTCCGCCTCCGCGAACGCCTGTTTCGCCTCGGACAACGCCGCCTCGGCCCGCGCCACCCGTTCGGCCTCCGCACGCTCCGCCGCGGCAACGCGCTCCGCCTCGGCCCGCTCGAACCCCTCCAGGCGCTCGGCGAACTCCTTGGCCTGCTCGGCCAGCATCGTCGAGGTGCGCTGGCGCACTTCCCGGAGCGCGCCCAGAGCCTCTCCGCGCCCCTCTTTCACTTCGCGCCGGGTGGAGATACGGATCTCGTCGGCCTCGGCGCGCGCCGCGAGCAGCCGGTGTCGGGCGCGTTCCTCCGCGTCGGCGCGTACGGCGTCGGCGTGCGCCTGTGCCGCGTCGCGCACGCCGGTCGCGCGCGCCTGCGCCGCTTCCGCGAGGCGCTGCGCCTCCAGCCGCGCGCGGTCCCGCACGGCGCCCGCCTCCTCCTGAGCGAGCTGGAAGAGGCGTCGCGCGCCCTCCCCCAGCGTCTCATACGCCTGCGGCGCGAGCCGCGCCACCGTCTCGCGAAGCTCCGCGGCCTCCGCCTCCATCTCCCGGGCGAGCACGGTGAGACGGGCGGCCCGTTCCCAGGCGGCGTCGCGGTCCCGGGAGAGGGCCGCGGCGTACGCGTCGACCTGTTCGGGGCGGTAACCACGCCCTCGTACGGCCCCGAAGCCATGGGGCGAGACCGATGCGCTGCTCATCCTGGGAACCCCTCTCCGCCGAACGGACGCGAAATGATGATTTCGCGCACATCTTGATGTATCGGACGGAAGTGTTCATAACGCGACACTCCGCGCACAGGTCACGGTCAAGTGGGGACAGCACCGGGTACGCAAAAGGGCCGGGCCCGGTCACAGCGACCGGGCCCGGCCCGAAGAACAGCTCAGTCGGACGTCACGGCGTCATCCCGTTGTCGGGACGGCGTCACAACAATCCGTCCCACATCTGCTCGAGCAGCACCGACCACCAGCTCTCGGGCGAACCGAGGGCCGCCGGGTCGAGGGAGGCGAGCTGGGCCTGGAAGTCGACGGTCCAACGGCCCGCCTGCTCCTGGTTCAACCCGTACCGAAGCCGCCACATCCGGCCGAGCAGTGCGAGGCAGCGCTGGAACTCGGGCAGCCCCGTGTTCACGAACTGCGGCGGCACCGGTGCTCCGCCGGGGCCCGCCTCCACGGGCACGGCCACGATGTTGGCCGTGCCGTACTGCACACAGAGCGCCTTGCCGAAGTCGCTGCCCATGACGAGGTAGGAGCCGGCGTCCACGGCGGGCTGGACACCGCGTTCCTGCGCCAGTTCGGCGAGCGTCGGCACCGGGCGGCCCTGCTGGGCCTGCGCCCAGAAGAACGGGCCCATGTCCGCCGGCAGCCCCGCCACCACCAGCGAGTGCGCCACGACCGGCGGCACGCCCTGCCGGGAAACGGCCTGCTGCTCGAACCGGAAGATCCCCGGCCCGAACGCCCCCGCCAGCTCCTGCGCCACCGCCTCCGGCGGAATCGGCGGCGCGGCCTGCACCGGCGGCAACGGCGCCCGCACCGGCGCCGGGCGCGCGGGCCCATCGGCCACCTGGTGCAGCTCGCCCTGGTGCGCCAGCAGTTGCTGCATCCCCTGCTGCCGGCTCGCGTGATCCGTCCCGTACGGCGCGATGCTCGTGATCCGCGCCTGCGGCCACTGTTCCCGGATCATCCGCGCACAGTACGCACCCGGCAGCTCGCACGACTCCAACTCGGTGTGCAGCTCCAGCACCTGGTCCGGCGGCACGTTCATACCGCGCAGCTCGTGGAAGATCTGCCACTCCGGATGCGGGGTCCCCGGCGCCGAACGCCGGATCAACTGCTGCTCCGACCCGTCCTGCGCACGGTACCGAAGCACGGCCTGGTAGCCGGGACCCACCGTCGGCTGCCCCTGCGGCTGCGGCGGGTAACCGTACGCCGGCTGCTGACCGGGCCCACCCTGCCCGGGCGGCGGAGGCACCGCGCCGGGCGCGGGCGGCATCGGAGGCTGAGGGGCGCCCGGCGCCATAGCAGGGGCGCCCGGAACACCGAGTGCGCCGGGGGCCGGCGGGGGCGGAGGCGGCGGCCCGGCGGGCGCGCCTACAGGGGGTGCGCCCGGGGGAACATGCATGCCCGGGGCGCTCGGAGGCTGCGGCGCGCCAGGGGCACCCGGGATACCCGGGGCGCCTTGATATGCCTGCGCGCCGGGCGCGCCCGGAACACCCGGGGCGCCCGGAGGTTGCGGTGCGCCCCCACCGGGACCCATCGCGCTCGGGTCGGCCAGCATCGTGGCCGCGTAATGGACGTCGCCCGGAGGCGGGCCGGGCGGATTGGGGGCGCCCGGCGGGTTCGGCGCGCCGGGCGGGTACGGCGCGCCCGCGCCCTCCGGTCCCTCGGGGCCGAGCGCCGACACGAGCTGCGTCGGAACGTACCCACCCGCACCACCGGGCGCGGGCGGCGCCGGAGGCATACCCCCCTGCCGCGCACCCGGAGCCCCGGGGGCACCCGGCGGAGGCGGCGTGGCCGAGCCGCCCCGCCTGGACGGGGGCGCCGCCTTGCTCGTCGCGGCATCGGCGATGTCCCCGGCGCTCGGGGCGTGCGGCAGCCCCGGAGCGCCCGGCGGATGCGGCGCCCCGGGCGCCGCACCGGGACCGGGACCCGGACCGGGGCCTTGCGGATATCCGTAAGAAGACGCGCCCGGCGGAGGCGGAGGCGGCGGCGCGGCACCCTGAGGAGGCGCACCCGGCACGGACGGACCGCCCGCGCCCTGCGGGTAACCGTAAGAAGACGCACCCGGCGGAGGCGGCGGGACCGCTCCTGGAGGCGGAGGCATCGCGCCCGGGGGTGGAGGCGGCGTGCCCGGCGCGGAAGGACCGCCCGCGCCCTGCGGGTAACCGTAAGAGGACGCGCCCGGCGGAGGCGGCGGCACCGCGCCCGGCGCAGACGCGCTCATCGGGGGCGCACCGGGCACCCCCGCGCCACCGGCGCCCTGCGGATACCCATACGCCGACGCGCCCGCCCCCGGCGGAGGCAGCGGCGCCCCCGGCGCACTCGGACCACCGGGCGCCCCCGCCGCACCACCCGGCGCACCGGGCGACCCGGGCGCCGCGGGCAACCCGGTCGCGCCCGGCGCTCCAGGCGCACCCTGGGCGCCCCGCGCCCCCCGCGCCCCCGGCTCCTCCAGCGCCCGCTCCTGCGCCGTAGGCGGCAACTGGCTGCCCCCCGAGATCAGCTCGGTCTCGGCGTCAGGCGGCGTACTGTCACTCGGCTCATTCAGCGGCGGCGCGAAGACGGTCACCGGCAGCGGCACGGAACGGTCCTCGCCGGCATCGGCGTTGGTGTCGGTACCGGCCCAAGGGGTGGCCCCGTCGGGCACGTTCGGTACAGGGGGCGCACCCGGCGCACCCGGCGCGGACGGAACGTTCGAGAATCGGGAGCGGGCTTCCGCGCCCGAACCCACACCAGAACCCGAGCCCGAACCCACGCCAGAACGCGGACCCGCACCCGCACCCGCACCGGAACCCGGACCCACACCCGAACCCGTCGGCACCCCACCCTGCGTCTCGGGAAGCCCCGCGCTGCGGACCCCAGCATCAGCCGCTCCAGATCCAGCACCGGACCCGGCGCCGCCACCGGCCCCCGCAGCCGCGCCCTCACCAGCGCCGCCCCCGCCCCCGCCCCCGGCCCCACCCCGCCGGTCGGCGATACCCAGCTTGTCGGCCGCCTCCTGCAGCCACTCCGGCGGAGTCAGCAAGAAGGACGTCTGGTTCAGGTCCACCCGGGCCGGAGCCGCAGCCGGCGGCACCGCGTCCTCGGGTGTGTCCGGGCGGCCGTACTCCTCCTCGTAGCGGCGGATCACCTCGCCGACCGGCAGGGACGGCCACAAGGTGGCCTCCCCGCTGTCCCGGGCGATCACCAGCCGCTGCGCGCCGCCGTCGGAGCGGGGACCGTCCACGCGGTCCTCCGCCCACACCACGAAACCGAGCTCGAACTCCCTCACCCGCACCTCGCGGTGCTGGTACGAGGGCATGTCACCGTTGATCCACTCTTCCGCGCGCTCCTGCGCCTGCGCGAACGTCACCATCGCGAAGCTCACTCCCCCACAGCCGCGGCACCGACCGGCACCGCCCGCGCGAAACCGCCGTCCACCATCAGATTCGCCACCGTCTCCAACTCCGGTGGAGAACCGGCCAGTCGGGACAGGAACGTGTCGAAGTCGTCGCCGCACGGCAGCAGCAGACGCTCCACCCGGTCGGCAGGCGACCACGAGGGATCGACGTCGCGGGCGTCGTCGTAGGCGCAGAACCACACCGAACCGGGCCGCGGGCCCTTCACCTTCACCGCGAGCAGGCCGCCCTGGACGAAACCGACGCCCAGATAGTCCTTGGTGAGGTGGTCGCGCAGGCACTTGTTCACGTAAACCAGGTCGTTGACCGCCGCCTCGTCCCGCACCGTGAAGAACGGCTGGTCGACCAGCAGGCCCAACTCCGCGTCCAGCGCGGTGCCCACGGGCGCGCAACCGCCCGCCGCCTTCAGGAACGAGCGGTAGGCACCCGGCAGCCGGTAGCCGAGGTCCTCCTCGACCCCCTGTACCTGCGCCTCCGTCACCGCGACACCCGACTTCGGCAGACCGAAGTGCGCGGGACGCGTCTCCTGCAACGGCCGCGTGCCCCGCTTGTTCTGGTCGACGGCCGACGTCGCGATCCCGCCGTGATGCCGAAGCAGCGCCTTCACATCGACCGGGACCAGTTCGAGCCGCCGCGAACCCGCGACATGGTGCCAGGTCCAGCCGTGCGGGGTCGCCACCGCGGGCACCGTGTCCCACAGGTCGTGACCTGTCGCCGCCAACGCCGCGTTCGCCGAGACGTAGTCCGTCAGACGCAACTCGTCGACCCCGAAGCCCTCCGGCGGCTCCGCGATCTCCGCGGCGGCACGCGCATAGGGCGAGAAGTCGGGGTAGCCGCGCTCGTCCACGCGTACCCCTCTCGGGTGACGCGCCGCCCGGACCGGATCCGGGAAGTGCACGACCTGCCCGGCGTAAGCCGCGTTCGGCGGCGCGGCTTGCTGCCCGAGCCGACCTGTCGTCATGGCGGTTGCCCCCTGCGGCGTCCTGTACGGGCCCCGGTGACCGCCTCCGGCCACTCCACCCCGTATGTCTGACTGTCCTGCTGTCCTGCCGCCTGTCTCCACGCGTCAACCGCATGGATGCGCGGTGCCGACAGCCTATGCGGTACGACGACACCGGTCACCGGGCACCGGTCAGCCGCCCTCCGCTTCCGTGACCAGCCGTCACCCCGCCCTCACGGACCGCCCAAACCCGGGCGTGTCGCACTGCCCCAGCTTCCGCACCAGCAACGGAGTTTGGCACTCTGTCTCCTCCGGGGGATGCTCGGGAGGGGATGACGATCATGAACGCGACGCAGACGGGACCGCACACGGCACCGCACATGGCACCGCACACGGGTGGCGCGGGCGACCCCCGCATCGGCTGGAGCGCCACCGGGACCACGCACGCTCCCGCCCTGCGCCACCGCCGCGACGGCATACTCCCCACCGTCGCCGCCGCCCTCTCCGTCCGCGGCGCCACCCTCACCGGCACCGCCGCCCGCGGCGAGGAAGCCCCCGCGCTGCACCCCCTCGTCCAGGACTTCCTGGACACGCTCACCAGCGCCCAGCGCGACCGGTTCACCGGCCGCTGCGCCGAGACGATCCTCATCTCCCGGCACATAGCCTTCGCGGACGCCGCCCGCAGCAAACGCGCCGCCCGCAAACCCATGACCAACGGCGAGGCACGCAAGGCCCTCAAGCAGGCCAAGCTCACCGCCCGGCGCATCCGCGAGGACGGCGACCCCCTGCACGGCAGCTTCGCCACGCCCTGCCGCGCCTGCACGGCCCTCAGCGCCCACTTCGGCGTACGCATCGTCGACCCGGCGGCGGCAGACGGCTGACCCCCACCCCACCCCCACCAGCACCACCGCGTCACGACATCACAGAACCACCGCACCACCGCACCACGTCAGCGAACTCGACGATCGAAGGGCAGATGCACCCCGACCGCACCTCGACCACGCGCTTCCCCGTACCCGTCGACGCCGCCCTGCGCGCCGCCGGCTGGCAACCCGGACGCTGGGACATAAAGCAGGCCGAGATCTGGGCCGACGCCCTGCGCGAGCACGAATCTCCCGCCGGCCACCGGCACGCCGTCTTCCCCGCCGCCGTAGAGGCCTGGGCGGAGTTCGGCGGCCTGCACATCACACCCACCGGTCCCGGCCGCCAGGTCGCCCCCGCCGCCCTGCACCTCGACCCGCTGCACGGCCTCCATCTGGCCCGCACCCTCGGCGACCTCGGCCGCGCCCTCGACACCGAAGTCAGCCCACTCGGCACCGAGACCGACACCGAGGCACTCCTCGCCATCGACACCGAGGGCCGTGTCTACGCCCTCGACCACACCGGCGACTGGTACCTCGGCCCCGACATCGACCAGGCCCTCGCCGGCCTCGTCGCGGGCATCGAACCGGTACGCCTCACCGCGGGCTGAACACCACGGACCGACGCACCCGACCGGAATCACCACGGACAGCGTGCAGAACCGACCACGGACAGCCCGCTCGGCCACCACCGGAACCGACCGCGGACAGCCCGCTCCGCCGGCGCCAGAACCGACCACGGACAGCCCACTCCGCCGGCGCCAGAACCGACCGCGGACAGCCCGCTCCGCCGGCGCCACCGCGTCCGCTCAGACCGCCGGAATCACCGCCGACACCCGGAAACCGCCCGCGTCCGTCGGGCCGGAGACGAAGACCCCGCCCAGGCCGGTGACACGTTCCTTCATCCCCACCAGGCCGTTGCCCCCCGAGGGCAACCCGGCCGAGGACGCCGAGGCCACCTCGGGCGGCGGCTCGTTCTCGACCTGCATCGCGATCTCCGCCACCCGATGCGCGACCCGCACATGCGTCTTGGCCCCGGCCGCGTGCTTGTGCACGTTCGTCAGGGCTTCCTGCACCACCCGGTAGGCGGTCTGCTCGATCTGCGCGGTGTACGACCGCGTCTCGCCCTCCACCGACAGGTCCACGACCATCCCCGCGGCCGCCGACTGCCCGATGAGCTCCTCCAGCTCGGAGAGCCAGGGCCCCTCACCCTCCACCACGGCCTTCGAGGCCGCGACGGCCGCCGCCACCCCCACCGCCGCGAGCGGCACCGGACGCTCCGCCCGCCGTATCCCGTCCCCGCTGCGCAGGACGCCCAGCATCTCCCGCAGCTCGGTCAACGCCTGCCGTCCCATGTCCCCCACAAGGGCGGCGTTCTTCACGGCCTTCTCGGGGTCCTTCCGGGCGACGACCTGGAGCGCGGCGGCATGGACGACCATCAGGCTCACCCGATGGGCGACGACGTCGTGCATCTCGCGCGCGATCCGCGTCCGCTCCTCGTTCCGCGCCCACTCGGCACGCTCCTCCGCCCGCTCGGCGAGCAGCTGCAACTCCCGCTCCAGACTGTCCGCACGCTCCCTGAGGCTTTCCAGGAGCCGGCGCCGGGCACCCATGTACAGGCCGAGCAGCAGGGGCGGCGCGATCATGCCGATGGCGATCGTGATCGCGGCGAAGGGGACGAACCAGTCGCCGAGCTTCCAGTCGCCGTGCGCCATGTCCTGGCGGACCCGCACGAACATCACGATCAGCATGCCGACGAAGGACATACCGGCCAGCGAGCCGATGATGCGACGGGGCAGTTCGGAGGCGGCCAGGGTGTACAGGCCGACGATGCCCATGAGATAGCCCATCTGGGCCGGCGTGATCGCGATCGACACCAGCACCACGGCGATGGGCCACTGCCGCCGCACCAGCAGCGCGGAACCGGCCAGGACTCCGAACACGACACCCGCGGCCAACGGGATCCCCGCGTCCCGCGCGAAGTGGACCCCCTCGAACGCACACTCCAACGCGGACGCCACCGTCAGGCCGATGTCCAACGCCGCACTACGCCACCTGACCCACCACCACGGCCCTCCCCGGCCCGTGGTGCGGTCTTCCCCCGTCGCGGTCATGCCTCCAGCCTAAGGGCGTTCGCGACGGGTTTTCCGGTGAGTTTCCGGGACTGGCCTACACCACATTCCGTGGCTTCCCCCGCACGAAACAGGCCGATATACCTCGAACTGCTGAATCGCTCACCGTTCGACACCGGAAGATCGGATTCCGATGGACTGTGCGCCCATGACAAATCAGCGTCCTACGGAGCGCCGATCTGTACCGTCGCATCGAGGGCGCCTGGTACGGCATAGTAGGAGCCGCCACTCGGCGACCTGACCAATCGTCCGGTTCAGCCGAAATATTCCCCCGTGGTGTAATTGGCAGCACTGTGGCTTTTGGTGCCATCTGTCCGGGTTCGAGTCCTGGCGGGGGAGCCATACGCGATGCGGGCCCCGACAGCACTGTCGGGGCCCGCTCCCATGTCCCCCTCGAAACGCCCCGGTATCCTGCGGATGTCCACTCCCCACGCATCCAAAGCCGAAGGGCAACCCCGTGAGCGCCATTCGCCCGGCAGCCGTCGTCGTTCTCGCAGCGGGTGAGGGCACCCGTATGAAGTCGGCCACACCCAAGGTCCTGCACGAGATCTGCGGCCGCAGCCTCGTGGGCCATGTGCTCGCCGCCGCCCGTGAGTTGGACCCCGAGAATCTCGTCGTCGTCGTGGGGCATGCCCGGGAGAAGGTCACCGCCCATCTCGCCGAGATCGACCCCGAGGTACGGACCGCCGTACAGGCCGAGCAGAACGGCACCGGTCACGCCGTCCGCATCGCCCTGGAGTCCCTCGGCGGCAGCGTGGACGGCACCGTCGTGGTCGTCTGCGGAGACACCCCGCTGCTCGGCGGCGAGACGTTGAAACAGCTCGCCGCGACCCACGCCGGGGACGCCAACGCCGTGACCGTGCTGACCGCGGAGGTCCCGGACGCGACCGGGTACGGGCGGATCGTGCGGGACGGCGACAGCGGCGCCGTCACCGAGATCGTCGAGCACAAGGACGCCACCGACGCCCAGCGGGCCATCCGGGAGATCAACTCCGGTGTGTTCGCCTTCGACGGGGAGCTGCTCGCCGAGGCGCTGAAGAAGGTGCGGACGGACAACAGCCAGGGTGAGGAGTACCTCACCGACGTCCTGGGGATCCTGCGGGAGGCCGGGCATCGGGTGGGGGCCTCGGTGGCGTCCGACTTCCGTGAGATCGCCGGGATCAACAACCGTGTGCAGCTGAGCGAGGCCCGCCGTATCCTCAACGACCTGCTGCTCACCCGCGCCATGCTGGGCGGTGTGACGGTGATCGATCCGGCGACGACCTGGGTCGATGTCACCGTCACCTTCGAGCAGGACGCGATCGTCCACCCGGGCACCCAGCTGCACGGTTCGACGCATCTCGGGGAGGGCGCGGAGGTCGGCCCCAACTGCCGTCTGAAGGACACGAGGGTCGGCGCGCGCGCCCGGGTCGACAACACGGTGGCCGACGGTGCCGAGGTGGGGCCGGACGCGACGGTGGGGCCGTACGCCTATCTCCGGCCCGGCACTCGTCTCGGTGCGAAGGGCAAGATCGGTACGTATGTGGAGACGAAGAACGCCGCCATCGGCGAGGGGACCAAGGTCCCGCATCTCTCCTATGTCGGTGACGCGACCATCGGCGACCACACCAACATCGGTGCGGCCAGCGTGTTCGTGAACTACGACGGGCAGGAGAAACACCACACCACCGTCGGCTCGCACTGCCGTACCGGCTCGGACAATATGTTTGTGGCGCCTGTCACGGTCGGGGACGGTGCGTACACCGCCGCCGGGTCCGTGATCACGAAGGACGTACCGCCCGGTTCGCTGGCCGTGGCCCGTGGTCAGCAGCGGAATATCGAGGGTTGGGTGGCTCGCAAGCGCCCGGGGAGCGCGGCGGCGAAGGCGGCCGAGGCGGCGTCTCGGCAGGTCGAGGGCGAGGACTGACCGGAAACGAGTGCGACGAAGTCGGCGTACCGTGATAAGTGCACACCCAGTTGAGACACCTCTGAGGAGACAGCTGTGACCGGGATCAAGACGACCGGCGAGAAGAAGATGATGTTCTTCTCCGGCCGCGCCCACCCCGAGCTTGCCGAGGAGGTCGCCCAGCAGCTGGGTGTCGGGGTCGTCCCGACGAAGTCCTTCGACTTCGCCAACGGCGAGATCTATGTCCGTTACCAGGAGTCGGCTCGTGGTGCCGACTGCTTCGTGATCCAGAGCCACACGGCTCCGATCAACCAGTGGATCATGGAGCAGCTCATCATGATCGACGCCCTGAAGAGGGCCTCGGCGCGCTCCATCACCGTGATCGTGCCGTTCTACGGCTATGCCCGCCAGGACAAGAAGCACCGTGGCCGTGAGCCGATCTCGGCCCGGCTGATCGCCGATCTGATGAAGACGGCGGGTGCGGACCGCATTCTGACCGTGGATCTGCACACGGATCAGATCCAGGGCTTCTTCGACGGTCCGGTGGACCATCTCTTCGCGCTTCCGCTGCTCGCGGACTACGTGGGGCGGAAGGTCGACCGGAACAAGCTGACGGTGGTCTCGCCGGACGCCGGCCGGGTCCGGGTGGCGGACCGCTGGTGCGACCGGCTGGGTGCGCCGCTGGCGATCGTGCACAAGAGGCGCGACAAGGACGTGGCGAACCAGGTGACCGTCCATGAGGTCGTGGGCGAGGTCAAGGGCCGGGTGTGTGTGCTGGTCGACGACATGATCGACACGGGTGGCACGATCTGCGCCGCCGCGGACGCCCTGTTCGCGCACGGCGCGGAGGACGTCATCGTGACGGCGACGCACGGTGTGCTGTCCGGTCCTGCGGCCGACCGGCTGAAGAACTCCCGGGTGAGTGAGTTCGTCTTCACCAACACGCTGCCGACGCCGGGTGAGCTGGGCAGCGACCTGGACAAGATCACCGTCCTGTCCATCGCGCCGACGATCGCGAGTGCGGTGCGTGAGGTGTTCGAGGACGGTTCGGTGACGAGCCTGTTCGACGAGCAGTGAGTGATCGATTTTTCCGTGGCCTTCCTCGGTGAGTAGACTGTCCAAGTTGCTCGGCGAGGGAGGCCACGCCTCCGTTATCGACGCGCTCTTCGTAGCAGGCCGTTCGTGGCCGGGTGACCACGTCCGTGTCTACCTCTACGAGGAGTGATCATGTCCGAGGTAAAGATCTCCGCCGAGACCCGTTCCGAGTTCGGCAAGGGTGCCGCCCGTCGTATCCGTCGTGACTCCAAGGTTCCCGGTGTTCTCTACGGTCACGGTTCGGACCCGCTGCACCTGACCCTCCCGGGCCACGACCTGCTGCTCGCGCTGCGTACGCCGAACGTCCTGATCTCCCTGGACATCGACGGCAAGACCAACGAGCTGGCGATCCCGAAGTCCGTGCAGCGTGACCCGATCAAGGGCTTCCTGGAGCACGTCGACCTGCTGCTGGTCAAGCGGGGCGAGAAGGTCACGGTCGAGATCCCGGTGCACACCGAGGGCGAGCTGGCCGCCGGCGGCAACCTGCTGGAGCACGTCCTGAACGCGCTGCCGGTCGAGGCCGAGGCCACCCACATCCCCGAGGCCGTCACGGTGTCCGTCGAGGGTCTGGAGGCCGGTGCCTCCATCCTCGCCAAGGACATCAAGCTCCCGAACGGCACCACGCTGGCCGTCGACGGGGACGCCGTCGTGCTGCAGGTCCTGGCCGCGCAGGCCGAGGAGTCCGCGGAGGGCGAGGAGGCCGCCGGCGAAGAGGTCGCCGAGGCCTGAGCCTGACGCTCACTTTTCTGTCAGCCGCTGTTCCCTCCGGGGGCAGCGGCTGGCTGCTGGGGGAGGCATCCTTCAGCGAGGCACAGCCGAGGAGGCATGGACGTGACCACCCCTGACAACGCCCCCTGGCTGATCGTCGGCCTGGGGAATCCCGGGCCGGAGTACGCGATGAACCGGCACAACGTCGGTTTCATGGTGGCCGATCTGCTGGCCGAGCGGATCGGGGGGAGGTTCAAGCGGGCGGGCAAGGCGCAGGCCCAGGTCGTCGAGGGACGGATCGGGCCGCCGGGGCCGGTGGGCCGCCGGGTGATCCTCGCCAAGCCGATGTCGTACATGAACCTGTCGGGCGGTCCGGTCAACGCGCTGAAGGACTTCTACAAGGTGCCCGTGGCCAACGTCGTCGCCGTCCACGACGAGCTGGACATCGACTACGGCGTCCTGCGGCTCAAGCTCGGTGGCGGGGACAACGGGCACAACGGGCTGAAGTCGATGACGAAGGCGTTCGGCGCGGACTATCACCGGGTGCGGTTCGGGATCGGACGGCCGCCGGGGCGTATGCAGGTGGCCGACTTCGTGCTGAAGGACTTCTCCTCCGCCGAGCGCAAGGAGCTGGACTACTTCGTGGACCGGGCGGCGGACGCGGTGGAGTCGCTGGTCGTCGACGGGCTGGAGCGGGCGCAAAGCACGTACAACTCCTGACTTGTCCCCCGTGGGGACGGGCCGGAGTTGACCGTTCGCGGGGGCATGGCCAATGATCCCGGCCATGCCTGCCACAGCCGCCAAGTCCCGTCGGGCCGCCCGACCGGCCGCCCGTCCGGCGTCGGCCGCCGCTCTGCGGTTCGGCCGGCTCGCGGTGATGGGCGCGGTCGCGGTGGTGATCCTGGTCGCCGGGGTGTGGGGGTCGTGGAGGACCGCGCCGTACGTGATGCTCACCAAGGGCCGGGAGAAGGGCACGGTGGAGGTGACGTCGTGCTCCGGGGAGATCTGCTCGGGCCCTTTCACGCCCGTTTCGCAGGGGGCGCGGGCGCGCGGGAAGGTCGTCCTGGAGAAGACGGTCGCGGTGCGGAAGGGGCGGACGTACACGGTGGTGGTGAAGCCCGGGACGGATGAAGTGCTGCGGTCGGGGCCGGCCGGAGTCCTGTACTCGTGGGTGCCGTTGGGCGGTGCGCTGCTGCTGGCGTCGGTGGTGGTCGCGGGCGGGCTGCGGCGGACGCGGATGGCCTGGGTGCTGGCGGGGTCGGGGTTCGCGCTGCTCACGGCGGCGTTCGTGACGATCTGAGGGCTGCGGGCGTTCTCCTTTTCTGTGGAGGAACTGAGCGTTGCCTGTTCGTGATTGACCTTCGGTCAGCGCGGATGGATGCTGAGCCGCCCCCTCCACATCTTCCCGTCCGTAACTCGAAGATGGATTTGCCCCATGCGTACCCTGACCCGTGCCGGCGCCCTGTCCGCCGTCGCCGCGGCCGCGCTGTTCGCCGCGCCCGTCGCCGCCCATGCCACCGCTCCCGGAGACAACGGGACCGTGAAGATCCACGACGCCGGGACCGGCGAGGCCCTGAAGCAGAACGAGCCGCACGTCTGCACGTTCTACCTGGACGCCTTCGGTTTCGACGCCGTCCAGCAGGTCGACTGGCACATCGAGGCCTGGGCCCCGACCGGCGCCACCAAGGGCGCGACGGTGAGGACCGGTGCCATCGTCCTGGACGCCCGGGGCCACGGCCGCACGGAGGACCTGTCGCTGCCGGACGGCCACTACAAGTTGTTCTGGAACTTCGACGGGGAGAACGGCGCCGCCAAGCACAAGGTGTTCTGGACGGACTGCGAGGACGAGAGCGGCGGCGGCTCGACGTCGGCGCCGTCGTCCGCCCCGGCCTCCGCCCCCGGCTCCCCGTCCGCCTCCACCTCGGCGTCGCCCTCGGCCGGGGCCTCCGCCTCGCCGAGCTCGTCGTCCTCCGGGACCGTCTCGGCGCCCTCGTCGCCGTCCGCGCAGGGCGGCGGCACGGGTGACCTCGCGGAGACCGGCAACGGCGCGCCGGTCGGCCTGCTCTCGGGTCTCGCGGCGGCGCTGCTGGCGGCCGGCGGCTACCTGGTGGTGCGGCGGCGCCGGGCCTGACGTACCGGTCGGAGCCGTAGAGGAAAGACACTCGGAAGTACGCGGAAGCGGAACAAGGGTGCCCCCGAGCTCGTACGAAGCTCGGGGGCACCCCTGTGTGGGTGGCACCCCTGTGTGCGGGTGGTTCAGCCGGTGTTGCGCAGGCCCGCCGCCACGCCGTTGACGGTGAGGAGCAGGGCGCGGGACAGGAGCGGGTCGGGGTCCTGGCCTGCCGCCGCCGCGTCGCGCTGGCGCTTGAGCAGGGTCACCTGGAGGTAGGAGATCGGGTCCAGGTAGGCGTCGCGGATGCTGAACGTCTGCTTCAGCACCGGGGCGGCGTCGAGGAGTTCGGACTCGCCGGTGATCCGGAGCACCTCGCGCACGGTCAGCTCGTGCTCGGCCCTGATGGTCTCGAAGACGTGCTTGAGCTCGTCCGGTACGAGGGTGTCGACGTAGTGCGCGGCGATGCGCAGGTCGGTCTTGGCGAGGGTCATCTCGACGTTGGAGATGAAGTTGCGGAAGAAGTGCCACTGTTCGTGCATCTCGTCGAGCACGCCCTCTCCGCCCAAGGTCGCGGTGAGGCCCGCCTCGCGCAGCGCCTTGAGTCCGGAGCCGACGCCGAACCAGCCGGGGACGATCTGCCGGGACTGGGTCCAGCCGAAGACCCACGGGATGGCGCGCAGTCCGTCGAGCGAGACTCCGGAGCCGGGGCGGCGGGAGGGCCGGGAGCCGAGGTGCAGGTCGGCGAGCTGGTCCACCGGTGTCGACGCGAGGAAGTACGTCGGCAGGTCCGGGTCCTCGACCAGGGACCGGTAGCGGGCGTGCGCGGCGTCGGAGACGACGTCCATCGCGGCGTCCCAGCGGGCGAGCGCCTCGGTGGACTGGCGGGGGGCGGTGTGCAGGGCGGAGGCCTGGAGTGTGGCGGCGACGGTCAGTTCGAGGTTCTCCCGGGCCAGGGACGGCACCAGGTACTTGTCGGAGATGACCTCGCCCTGCTCGGTCACCTTGATCTCGCCCTCCAGGGTGCCCCAGGGCTGGGCGAGGATCGCGTCGTGGGAGGGGCCGCCGCCGCGGCCGACGGTGCCGCCGCGGCCGTGGAACAGCCGCAGTCGTACCCCGTACCGGTGGGCGACGTCGCGCAGGCGGCGCTGGGCGCGGTGGATCTCCCACTGGGAGGTGGTGATGCCGCCGAACTTGGAGGAGTCGGAGTAGCCGAGCATGACCTCCTGGACATCTCCGCGCAGTGCCACCAGACGGCGGTACGACGGGTCGGAGAGCATGTCCTCCAGGATGGTGTCGGCGGCCTTGAGCTCGTCGGTGGTCTCCAGGAGCGGCACGATGCCGATCTTGGCCCAGCCGGCGTGCAGGTCGATGAGACCGGCCTCGCGGGCGAGGACGGCGGCGGCGAAGACGTCGTCGGCGCCCTGGCACATGGAGATGATGTAGGACTCGATGACCTCGGGGCCGAAGACCGTGAGGGCCCGCTTGACCGTCTCGAACACGCCGAGGGTCTTGGCGCCGGCCGCGTCGACGGGCGCCGGGGTGGGCGCGAGCGGGCGGCGGGAGCGCAGCTCCTTGGCGAGCAGCCGGGAGCGGTACTCGCGGGGCATGTCGACGTAGCGCCAGGACTCCTCGCCGAGGCGGTCGAAGAGCTGGCCGAGGGCATGGTGGTGGGCGTCGGCGTGTTCGCGTACGTCCATCGTCGCCAGCTGGAGGCCGAAGGCGGCCAGGGTGCGGATGGTGCGGTCCAGACGGCCGTCGGCGAAGAGGCCGCCGCGGTGTTCGCGCAGGGAGGTCTGGATGAGGGTGAGGTCGGCCAGCAGTTCGGCGGTGCCGAGGTAGTCGTGGCCGTCCCGGTGCGGGATGCCTCTGGCCAGGCGCTGCTTGGTGTTCTCCAGCTTCTGCCGGATGCAGGTGGCCTTGAGGCGGTACGGCTCCTCGGCGTTCAGCCGCTTGTAGCGGGGGCTGATCTCGGGGAGGCGGTCGAGGTCGGTCTGGAGGGAGTCGAGGAGTTCCTGGGTGGCGCCGGTGTAGCGGATGGAGTTGGAGAGGAAGCCGCGCAGCTCGTCGATCATCTCCAGGGCGTCGTTGATGCCGTGCTCGTGCTGGAGGATCAGGACGTCCCAGGTGACCTGGGGGGTGACGTTCGGGTTGCCGTCGCGGTCGCCGCCGATCCAGGTGCCGAAGGTGAGCGGGCGGGTGTGGTCGGGCAGCTTCACGCCGACCCGCTCCAGCTCGGCCGTAAGGTCCTCCAGGACGTCACCGACGGCGCCCGCGTGCAGTTCGTCCAGGTAGTAGATGGCGTTGCGGGCCTCGTCGGCCGGTTCCGGGCGGACCACGCGCAGTTCGTCGGTCTGCCAGACCAGGTCGATGTTCTCGGCCAGCCGTGTGTCGTGGCGGCGGCGGTCGGACTCGATGACCGGGGTCTCCAGGAGCGCGGCGATGCGCCGGAGCTTGTTGAGGACCGAGCGGCGCGCGGCCTCCGTGGGGTGCGCCGTGAACACCGGGCGAACATTGAGGTGGGCGACCGTCTCGCGCAGGTGTTCGGGGTCGGCGTCCTTGAGGCGGTCGGCGGTGCGGGCGAGCAGGCCGCCCTCGGCGGCGCGCCGGGCACGCAGTTCGCGGCCGCGGTGGACCTGCTCGGTGACGTTGGCGAGATGGAAGTAGGTGGAGAAGGCGCGGACCAGCTTGGCCGCGGTGGTGAGGTCGGTGCCGCGCAGCAGCTCGGCGGCGGCCTCTCCGTCCTCGCGGGTGAGTCGGCGGACCTTCTCGACGAGTTCCAGCAGCTCGGGGCCCTCCTGGCGGACGAGGGTCTCGCCCAGGAGGTCACCCAGCCGGCGGATGTCGGCGCGCAGTTCGCTGTTGGCCGAGGCGGCGCTCGTGGTCAGGTCGTCGGCACTGCTCACAGGTGCGGCTCCTTGCAGTGTTGAAGCTCGTCCGGGAGGGGAACCCGGCAGACCGGGCCGCGCGGCGGCTGCCGCATACGGCCCTGATCTTCCGGGAAGGAATCAGAGCGGACCGCGCTGTCCGACCGACTCCAAGGATAGGTGTCCATGCGGACGCGCAGACTCTCGGGCTCTTGCCGCCGGGCGACGCACTGCCATACTTACGATGCCGTAGGTTACGGAACCGTAGGAACAGGTGCGGTGTTCCGACGACCCGGCCTCTCTCACAACCCTCGACCCCACAGGGGACGCCCATGACCACGAGCTCCGATGTGATCGACGACGCCCCGAAGGCGACCGACACCCCGACTCCCTCGGCCACGCTGGGCGGTGAGCAGAAGCGGTCGATCGAGCAGATCACGCTGCTGCTGTTCATCACCGTTCCGTTCCTCGCGCTCCTCACGGCGGTGCCGCTGGCGTGGGGCTGGGGGGTGAGCTGGCTCGACCTCGGTCTGCTGGTCTTCTTCTACTACCTCGGCTGTCACGGCATCACGATCGGTTTCCACCGCTATTTCACCCATGGCTCCTTCAAGGCCAAGCGGCCCCTGCGGATCGCCCTGGCGATCATGGGGTCGATGGCCGTCGAGGGCCCGCTGGTCCGCTGGGTGGCGGACCACCGCAAGCACCACAAGTTCTCGGACGCGGAGGGCGACCCGCACTCCCCGTGGCGTTTCGGGGAGACGCTCCCGGCGCTGATGAAGGGCCTGTGGTGGGCGCACATCGGCTGGATGTTCGACGAGGAGCAGACGCCGCAGGACAAGTACGCGCCGGATCTGATCAAGGACCCGGCGATCCGTGCGATCTCCCGTCAGTTCATCTACTGGACGATGCTCTCGCTGGCCCTGCCCCCGCTGATCGGCGGCCTGGTCACCATGTCCTGGTGGGGCGCGTTCACCGCGTTCTTCTGGGGATCACTCGTCCGGGTGGCCCTGCTGCACCACGTGACCTGGTCGATCAACTCGATCTGCCACGCGGTCGGCAAGCGGCCCTTCAAGTCCCGCGACCGTTCCGGCAACGTGTGGTGGCTGGCCGTCCTGTCCTGCGGCGAGTCCTGGCACAACCTGCACCACGCCGACCCGACCTCCGCGCGCCACGGCGTGATGCGCGGCCAGGTGGACTCCTCCGCCCGGCTCATCCGCTGGTTCGAGGCGTTCGGCTGGGCGTACGACGTCCGCTGGCCGTCACGCTCGCGTATCGATTCGCGCCGGAACACCGGGGAAGACGGCTCTCGCAGCCGGAAGGAGACAGCCGAGGCGGCATGATTGACGCCGTGGCGACCGATCCGAGCAGCACCGAGAGCACCGACAAACCGCGGCGAGCGCGGCGGACCCGTATGACCGGTGCCGAGCGCCGTCAGCAGCTGCTGGAGATCGGCCGCACCCTCTTCGCCGCCAAGGGCTTCGAGGGCACGTCGGTGGAGGAGATCGCGGCGAAGGCCGGGGTGTCCAAGCCGGTGGTGTACGAGCACTTCGGCGGCAAGGAGGGCCTGTACGCGGTCGTGGTGGACCGTGAGATGCGGCGGCTGCTGGACATGGTGACCAGCTCTCTGACCGCCGGGCATCCGCGGGAGCTGTGCGAGCAGGCCGCGTTCGCGCTGCTCGACTACATCGAGGAGTACACGGACGGCTTCCGCATCCTGGTCCGTGACTCGCCCATCCCCCAGTCCACGGGGACCTTCGCCTCGCTGATCTCGGACATCGCCACCCAGGTGGAGGACATCCTGGGCCGTGAGTTCAAGAGCCGCGGCTTCGACCCCAAGCTCGCCCCGCTGTACGCGCAGGCCCTGGTCGGCATGGTCGCGCTGACCGGTCAGTGGTGGCTGGACGTGCGCCGCCCGAAGAAGGCGGAGGTCGCGGCCCACCTGGTCAATCTGGCGTGGCACGGGCTGGACGGCCTGGAGCAGAAGCCACGGCTGATAGGGCACCGGAAGAGCTGAGTCCCCCGGTGCCCGTGCGGATGCGGATGCGGATGCGTGATCAGACGCGGATCACTGCTGGTCAGTGCTTGAACGTGTCCTTGGCCTTCTCCTTGGCCTGACGGGCGTCGCCCTTGGACTGCCCGAGCCGGCCCTCGGCTTCCATCCGCTCGTTGCCGACGGCACGCCCCATCGCTTCCTTGGCCTTGCCCTTGACCTGTTCCTTCTTGCCCTTGGCCTTCTGTTCCTTCGCCACCGTCGCTCACTCCCTGCGCGATCGGACTGCGGTGTCGCCACCGCGAGTAGCCGTCAGGGCGCGGCACAAACGCCTTCGAGGAACTCCAGCCGGTTGCCCACCGGGTCCTCGGAGTAGAAGCGCCGGTGTCCGGGCAGGTCGTGGTCCCAGAGCACCCTCGCGCCCCGCGCCTCCAGCCGTTCGGCGTACGCCCCGATGTCCCTGACCCGCAGCCCCGGATGGGCCTTCCTCGCGGGCCGGAAGGGTTCCTCGATCCCCAGATGCAGCTGGACGCCGCCCGCCTCGAACCAGCAGCCTCCGCGCACGGCGAGTGCCGGCGGCTTGGGGATCTCGGTCATGCCGAGCACGTCGACGTAGTAGGCCCGCAGCAGCTCCTCCGACCCGGCCGGCGCGGCGAGCTGCACATGATCGACGGCGACCAGCATCACGCCCCCTTCCGCGCCACGGCGAAGATCCGGCGGAACGGGAAGGGCGTGCCGTGGGCGGTCGCCGGATAGGCCTCCCGCAGCGCGGCCCGGTACTCCGCGAGGAACGCCTCCCGGGCCCCGGGGTCGTCGGCGAGCGCGGTGAGGACGGGCCGCAGCCCCGTCCCCTTCACCCAGTCCAGCACGGGATCCTCCCCGTGGAGCAGATGCTGGTACGTCGTCTCCCACACGTCCGCCTCGCAGCCGAGGGCGGTGAGGCGCTGAAGGTACTCGGCCGGCTCCAGCACCGCGTCGTCGTGCCGGAGGGTCTCGGCGAGGCGGTCCCTCCAGCGGGCGGAATGGGCGATCTCGCGCATCAGCCGGTGGCTGGGGGCGGAGAAGTTGCCGGGCACCTGGAAGGCGAAGGTGCCGCCGGGGACCAGCCCCGCGATCCATTCCCCGAACCGCTCGGCGTGCCCGGGGACCCACTGCAGGGTGGCATTGCTGACGATCAGGTCGTACGGCGTCCCGGGCGTCCAGGTCCGTACGTCCGCGTGGGCGAAGTCGAGGCGGCCGCCGCCCGGGGTGGGGCCCGCGTGCTCGACGTGCGCCCGGTCGAGCATCTCGGTCGAGTTGTCGTAGCCGGTGACACGGGCGGCGGGCCAGCGGTCGGCGAGGAGGACGGTGACATTGCCGGGGCCGCAGCCGAGGTCGGCGATCCGCGGGGCGGCGCCGGGCGGGTCCGGGACGCGGGCGAGGAGGTCGACGAAGGGGCGGGCGCGGTGACCGGCGTGGCGGAGGTACTGGGCGGGGTCCCAGGCGGGCGCGTTCATGGCGGCGTTCATGAGGACCACCTTCCCCACCCAGCTCTCTTGATGTCAAGAGACTCGACATCAAGAGACTTCACATCGACACAACCACTACACTGATCGCCATGGAGGACGAGGTCGATCGGCTGGTCGCTGCGTGGCGCCGGGAGCGCCCGGACCTCGACGTGGAACCACTCGAGGTGCTCAGCCGGGTCAGCAGACTGGCCCGGCATCTGGACCGGGCACGGCGGCTGGCATTCGCCGAGCACAGCCTGGAGCCCTGGGAGTTCGACGTACTGACGGCGCTGCGGCGCGCGGGAACGCCGTATCAGCTCTCGCCGGGGCAGCTGCTCACCCAGACCCTGGTCACCTCGGGCACGATGACGAACCGCATCGACCGGCTGACGAAGAAGGGTCTGGTGGAGCGGTTGCCCGACCCGAGCGACCGGCGGGGTGTGCTGGTGCGGCTGACGGACGAGGGCCAGGACCGCGCGGACCAGGCCCTCGCCGGGCTGCTCGACCAGGAGCGGGCGATCCTCGCGGAACTCTCCCGCGCCCAGCGCGGCGAACTGGCGGGACTGCTACGCCAGCTGACCGCCCCGTTCGACAACATCCCCGGCTAGGTCGACGGGACCGACACCGGCCCGGCGGGCCAGGGCCACGGCGGCCAGGGTGGAGTGCACGCCGAGTTTGCCGAGGACGTTCTGCATATGGGTGCGCACGGTGTGGGGCGAGAGGAACAGCCGCTCGGCGACGGCCTTTCTGCCCAGCCCGGCGACCATGCACCGGAGCACTTCCCGCTCCCTCGGTGTGAGGGACTCGACGAGCCGCTCGCTCTCGGTGCGGTGCTTGCGCGCGGCGGTGAGCTCCCTGAGGACCCCCGTCAGCAGCGCGGGCGGCAGATGCGTCTCGTCCCGCAGCACTCCCCGGATGACGTTCAGCAGCCGGGACAGCGAGCAGTCCTTGGCGACCCAGCCGGAGGCCCCGGCCTGCAGGGCTAGCGCGGCCCGCCGCGGGTCGTCCTTCTCGGCGAGCACGACGATCCGTACGCCCGGCTGCGCGGTGCGCACCCCGGCGACCAGCGAGATCCCGTCGACGAGACCGTCCTCGTTGTTGTCGTGCACCGGCACGGCGGGCCGTACTCCTGGCAGGTTGCCGCCCAGGTCGGCGTCGACGAGCAGCACGTCGAAGCGGCGCCCCTCGGCGGCCGCGCGCTCCAGGCTGCGCAGCGCGGCGGGACCGCTGCCGGCGGCGGAGACGTCGACGTCGGGCTCGGCCGCCAGGGCTGCGGCGAGCGACTCGGCGAAGATGCGGTGGTCGTCGACGACCAGGACTCGGATGCGAACCACGAAACCCCCTTCCCCAAGCTCCTGAAGAGCAGGGGACCCCTTTGTGTCGGGAGACGGAACGGGCGCGGGTACGACGCCCGAAGCGCGATGGCCGCACGACCGCCGCCGTGCGTGAACTGCTACCCCCACTTCGGGCGTCGTACCCGACTGTCTCGCCCCCTGATCAGCACCGGCCCCCACCGGTGCTGTTCATCAGGGTACGGCCGGGGGCCAGGAGCGGAAGGTAATTTGCAGAACTGGCTGTCCGACGCGTTTATCGTGAGCCGTATGTTTCGTCTTGAGACAGAAGTCGACAAGGCCCGGCGCGATCTTCTCCGAACGCGGCTCAGAGACACCAACACCGCCGCCTCGCCGGTCCTGCGCGCCCTGCGCGGAACCCCAGGTGAACGCGAACTTCCGCTGCATGTCTGGGCGTTGGGGGAGGACGGGGAACTCGCCGGCGGACTGGTGGGCCACACCTGGGCGACCTGGCTGCACGTCAGCCATCTGTGGGTCGACGAACGCCACCGCGGCACCGGTCTGGGTTCGCAACTGCTTGCGAAGGCGGAGCGCATCGCCCGGCGCGAGCGGGGCTGCGCATCCGCGCGCCTGGAGACCTGGGACTTCCAGGCACCGGACTTCTACCGGAAGAAGGGCTACGAGGTGGTGTGCGTGATCCCCGACTATCCGCCGGGGGTCACGGAATACACGTTGACCAAACAGCTCGGATGAGGCCGTCCAGCCCTTCCGGCGACTGAGGACGAGGCCGTTCAGGCCGAAGGCGGGGGTCCGGGGGCGGCAGCCCCCGGAACGCTCAGCTCAGACGCCGTGCCCCGGCCGCAGGCACCGCCTCGAACACCCTGGGCGCCGCATGACCGCCGGCGGCGAACGCCTCCTCCACCGCCTTGGTGATCGTGTCCACGTCGGTCGCCTCCGCGAGGACGATCGCCGAGCCGCCGAAGCCGCCGCCGGTCATCCGGGCGCCGAGCGCGCCGGAGGCGAGGGCCGTGTCCACCACCAGGTCCAGCTCGGGGCAGGAGATGCGGAAGTCGTCCCGGAGCGAGGCGTGGCCCGCCACCAGGACCGGACCGATCGCCCGGGTCTCGCCCGACTCCAGCAGGGCGACCACCTTCTCCACCCGCTCGTCCTCCGTGACGACATGGCGGACCAGGCGGACCGCCTCCTCGTCGTCACCGAGCCGGGCCAGCGCCCCGTCGAGATCCTCGTAGGCGATGTCCCGCAGCGCGTCCACGCCCAGCAGCGCCGCGCCCCGCTCACAGCCCGCGCGCCGCTTGCCGTACTCGCCCTCGTTGTGGGCGTGCTTGACGCGGGTGTCCACCACCAGCAGGCGCATGCCCTCGGCGGCGAGGTCGAAGGGGATCTGCTTCTGGGAGAGGTCCCGGGTGTCGAGGAACAGGGCGTGGCCCTCCTCGCAGCAGGCCGAGGCCGTCTGGTCCATGATGCCGGTGGGGGCGCCGACGTAGACGTTCTCGGCGCGCTGGCACAGGCGGGCCAGCTGCCAGCGCTGCAGACCCAGTTCGAAGAGGTCGTTGAGCGCGAGGGCGACGACCACCTCCAGCGCCGCCGACGACGACAGACCCGCGCCGGAGGGGACCGTGGAGGCCAGGTGGATGTCAGCGCCCGTGACCGGGTGGCCGGCCTCGCGCAGGGCCCAGACCACGCCCGCCGGGTAGGCCGTCCAGTTGCGGTCCGACTCCGGGGCCAGATCCTCGGGCCCGAGTTCCACGACACCGCCCTCGACGTCCGCCGAGTGCAGCCGCAGCACGCCGTCCTCGCGGCGTGCGACCGCCGCGATCGCCGTGTGCGGCAGCGCGAAGGGCATCACGAAGCCGTCGTTGTAGTCGGTGTGCTCACCGATGAGGTTGACGCGGCCCGGCGCCGACCAGACACCGTCGGGGGCGGTTCCGTACAGCTCGACGAAACCGGCCCGCACCTGCTCTGCACCCACTACTGCTCCCTTGCCGTACCGATGGCCTGCGCGAACTCCCACGCGTCCGCGACGATCTCCGCGAGATCCGCGCGGGACGGGTTCCAGCCCAGCTTCTCCCGGGCCGCGGCGGCCGACGCCACCAGGACCGCCGGGTCGCCGCCCCGGCGCGGGGCCACCACCTCGGGGATCGGGTGTCCGGTGACCTTGCGGACCGTCTCGATGACCTCGCGGACCGAGAAGCCCTCGCCGTTGCCGAGGTTGCAGATCAGGTGCTCGCCGGGGGTGGCGGCCGCGACGGCGAGCAGATGGGCCTCGGCGAGGTCCGCGACGTGGATGTAGTCGCGGACGCAGGTGCCGTCGGGGGTCGGGTAGTCGTCGCCGTAGACCGAGATGGCGTCCCGCTTGCCCTGGGCCACCTGGAGCACCAGGGGGATGAGGTGCGACTCGGGGTCGTGCCGCTCGCCCTGGGCGCCGTACGCGCCGGCCACGTTGAAGTAGCGCAGGGAGACCGCGGCGAGCCCGTGGGCCGCCGCCTCGCCGGTGATCATGTGGTCCACGGCGAGCTTGGTGGCGCCGTACGGGTTGGTGGGAGCGGTCTCGGCCGTCTCGACGATCGGGACCTCCTTGGGCTCGCCGTACGTGGCGGCCGTGGAGGAGAAGACGAGCTTGCGGACGCCGGCCTCGCGCATCGCGCCGAGCAGCGCCATCGTGCCGCCGACGTTGTTCTCCCAGTACTTCTCCGGCTTGACGACCGACTCGCCGACCTGCGAGGACGCGGCGAAGTGCAGCACGGCCTCGAAGGAGGGGTCGAGCCACTTCGCGGCGTCGCGGATGTCGCCCTCGACGAAGGCGGCGCCGGCCGGGACACCCTCGCGGAAGCCCGTCGAGAGGTTGTCGAGCACGACCACCTCGTGGCCGGCCTCCAGCAGGTGCTGGGCGACGACACCGCCGACGTAACCCGCGCCACCCGTCACCAGGTACTTCATCAACTCGCTACCTCTCGCAGTCGCTCGGCCGCGGCCTCCGGCCGGATGTCGTTGATGAACACGCTCATGCCGGACTCGGAACCCGCGAGGAACTTCAGCTTGCCGGAGGTCCGGCGGATGGTGAAAAGCTCGAGGTGGAGCGCGAAGTCGTCACGGTTGACGCCGTCGAACTCCTCCAGCGCGCCGAACGGGGCCTGGTGCCAGGCCGCGATGTAGGGCGTGGGCGGTTCACTCTCGCCGAAGATCCGGTCGAAGCGCCTCAAGAGTTCCAGATACACCTGGGGGAACTCTGTGCGGGCCTCCTCGCCGAGCGCGAGCAGGTCGGGCACCCGGCGCTTCGGGTAGAGATGCACCTCGTACGGCCAGTGCGCCGCGTACGGCACGAAGGCGACCCAGTGTTCACTCTCCAGGACGACCCGCTCGTCGGCGAGCTCACGCTCCAGGACGGCGTCGAAGAGGTTCTGCCCGCCGGTCATCTCCTTGTGCTGGGCCACCTGGCGCAGCATCAGGGCGGTGCGCGGGGTGGTGAAGGGGTACGCGTAGATCTGGCCGTGCGGGTGGCCCAGGGTCACGCCGATCTCGGCGCCGCGGTTCTCGAAGCAGAACACCTGCTCCACGGAGGGCAGGTGGGACAGCTCGGAGGTCCGGTCCGTCCACGCCTCCAGGACCAGCCCGGCCTGCTCCTCGGTGAGGTCGGCGAAGGACGAGTTGTGGTCGGAGGTGAAGCAGACGACCTCGCAGCGGCCCGAGTCGCCGGCCAGCGAGGGGAAGCGGTTCTCGAAGACGACGACGTCGTACGACGAGTCCGGGATCTCGCTCAGCCGGTCGCCCTGGGAGGGGCACAGGGGGCACTCGTCGGCCGGCGGGTGGTAGGTGCGGCCCTGACGGTGTGAGGCGACGGCGATCGAGTCACCGAGCAGCGGGTCGCGGCGCACCTCCGAGGTGGTGACGGTCCGCTCCAGCGGCCGCTTGTCCACCGCGTCGCGCACGGTGTCGTCCCTCAGGTCGTAGTAGATGAGCTCGCGACCGTCGGCCAACGAGGTCGAGGTCTTTTTCACGCCACGGCTCCTCACTACGCAACCCTCAACATAACTAAACATAACAAACCACAAGGCAACAGTGACGTCAATGGTCCGGAGCCTGTGACAGGTAAGTCGCAGGGTGTGAACAGGCGTATGTCGCGTGTAGGGGGCATAGATACGTGCATGCAAACCCCCACCTGTCTGGCTGCAGAGCTCCGACTCCCCACGAACGGGCTCGACTACACGATCCTCGGCATCTACTTCGCCGTGGTCCTGGGCATCGGTTTCGCCGCCCGCAGATCGGTGAAGACCAGCCTCGACTTCTTCCTCTCCGGTCGCTCACTGCCGGCCTGGATCACCGGCCTCGCCTTCATCTCCGCCAACCTGGCCGCCACCGAGATCCTCGGCATGGCCGCGAACAGCGCACAGTACGGCGCGTACACCGTGCACTGGTACTGGATCGGCGCCATCCCCGCCATGGTCTTCCTCGGCCTGGTGATGATGCCGTTCTACTACGGCAGCAAGGTGCGCTCGGTCCCCGAGATGCTGCTGCTGCGCTTCGACAAGTGGGCGCACCTGCTGAGCTCGGCGCTGTTCGCGTTCGCCGCCATCCTGATCGCCGGGGTGAACCTGTACGCGCTCGCGATCGTCGTCGAGGCGCTGCTGGGCTGGCCGCAGTGGGTGGCGATCGTGGTCGCCGGCGCCTTCGTGCTGGCGTACATCACCCTGGGCGGTCTGTCGTCGGCGATCTACAACGAGGTGCTGCAGTTCTTCGTGATCCTCGCGGCCCTCATCCCGATCGTGGTGCTGGGCCTGAAGAAGGTCGGCGGCTGGGGCGGCCTGACCGACAAGCTCACCCACACCCACGGCGCGAACTTCACCACCGCGTGGGGCGGCACCGGCATCGGCAGCAGCAACCCGCTGGGCGCCAACTGGCTGACCATCGTCCTGGGTCTGGGCTTCGTGCTCTCCTTCGGCTACTGGACGACCAACTTCGCCGAGGTGCAGCGCGCCCTGTCGGCCAAGAACCTCAGCGCGGCCCAGCGCACCCCGCTGATCGCCGCGTACCCGAAGGTCTTCATCGTGTTCCTGGTGATGATCCCCGGACTGGTGGCGGCGGCCGTGGTCCCCGGCTTCGGCACCACCAAGTCGGGCTACCAGTACAACGACGCCATCCCGTACCTGATGGAACAGCTGCTGCCGAACGGTGTCCTGGGCATCGCCGTGACCGGCCTGCTCGCGGCCTTCATGGCGGGCATGGCGGCCAACGTGTCGTCCTTCAACACGGTGTTCACCAACGACATCTGGGGGCGCTACGTCGTCAGGGGCCGGGAGGACGCGTACTACGTCCGCTTCGGCCGCCTGATCACCGTGATCGGCGTCTGCGCGTCGGTGGGCACGGCGTTCCTCGCCTCCTCCTTCTCGAACATCATGAGCTACCTGCAGACGCTGTTCTCCTTCTTCAACGTCCCGATGTTCGTCGTCTTCATCGTCGGTATGTTCTGGAAGCGGGCGTCCGCGAAGTCCGGCTTCTGGGGGCTGCTCGCCGGCACCGTCTCGGCGATGGTCAACTACTTCTGGATCTACAAGCAGGGCATCATCGACATCCCCTCCGACCAGGGCGCCAACTTCGTCTCCGCGATCGTGGGCTTCGTGGCGGGCGCGGTGGTGATGGTCGCCGTCTCGCTGTTCACCCGGCCGAAGCCGGCCGAGGAGCTGGAGGGCCTGGTCTACGGCACCCGCTCCCCCGGCATGTCCGAGCCGCCGGCCGCCGGCGACGACGCCTGGTACCGCAGGCCGGCCCTGCTGGGCTGGGGAGCCATCGTGCTGGCCGCCGCCTGCTACATCCCGTTCTCGTTCTGATCGAGGGAGGATCGATTCACCATGACTGATCAGCACGGGTACTCCGAGCGGGACGTCCAGCGCGAGGTCACCGAACTCCAGGAGAAGTCGGCGACCGCGGCCCGCATCTTCGACCTGCGGCGCATCATCGGCGGCCTGTTCGTCGTCTACGGCGTCATCGTCACGATCGCCGGGATCACCGACGACCAGTCCGCCATCGACAAGGCCCAGGGCATCAACATCAACCTGTGGACCGGGATCGCGATGCTGCTGCTCGGTGTCTTCTTCCTGGTCTGGCTGAAGCTGCGGCCGACACCGCCCACGGTCCCCGAGGTGACCGCGGAAGACCTCCCGGACAAGCCGACGGCGGAATGACGGAGACGGGCACGGGGCCGGGGGTACGACACCTCCGGCCCCGTCCCCCGGCGCGGGTCACAGCGCTTCCGGGCCCAGCTCCTGCGGCGCCGCGTGCGGTACCGGCCCCGCCCGGTCCAGCAGCCCCGTCCGCGCCGCCAGCGCCGCCGCCTCCAGGCGGGAGCCGACCCCCAGTTTCATCAGGACGCGCTGCACATGGGTGCGGGCGGTGGACGGGGCGATGCCCATGCCGGCCGCTATCAGCCGGGTGTCCTCGCCGTCGGCGACCCGGACCAGGACCTCGACCTCGCGCGGGGTGAGCATCTGCAGCAGCCGCTGGCCCTCGTCGTCGGGCTGGGCGGCGGGGTTGAGGAGCTCGCTGAAGGCTCCCTGGAGGAGCTGCGGGGCGACGGCGGCCTCCCCGGCCCGCGCCTTCATGATGGCCCGCTCCACGCCCTCGATGCGCTCGTCATGGCGTACATAGCCGGAGGCGCCCGCCGCGAAGGCGGCGGCTATGCCGCGGGGGCTGGGCACCGGGCCCAGCACCAGGACCGCCACCTGCGGACGCTCCCGCTTGATCCGCACCACCGGGTCGAAGATCCCCGGCTCGGCCGGTGTGGCCGTCCCCAGCAGGCACACCTCCGGCGCACGCGTGATCACCAGCTCCGCCGCACCCGCGGCCGGCGCCGCCGCGGCCAGCACCCGGTGCCCCCGCAGCTTCAACGCCGAGGCCAGCGCCTCCGCGAGCAGTCGGTGGTCGTCGACCACCATGAGCCGCACTCCCATCGAGCAACCCCCCAGTCCCCCCAATGGATCTCCATGGATGCCCCACTATGGATGCCCACTGGTCCGCGCGGACAGGAGCCCCCTCCCGGCTCCCCCGCTCTTCATGCCCCCGGAAGCTACACGCTTGTTCGACGTTACGCTCCCCCTACTGGTGAGAAGTGCCCCGGATCGACGGAATATCTTGCTTTCCTCGCATTCAAGGGTGATTCAACCGTTGAGGGTTGACCCATCGGGATTCACCCTTGATGCCGGTCGTCAGCCGGTGCCGAACGCGAGCGCCAGGTACTTCTCCCCGGTGCCGAGCCCCTTGTCGGCGTAGTGCGAGGCCATGTAGAGGCGGCCCCGCGCGTACAGGAACTCGGAGATGTCCGGTGACATGGTGAGCTCCGCCATCCGCTGCGCGCTCGTCGCCGGGTTCCTCAGCAGCGTGGTCTGCTGGAAGGAGCCCCCGTCGATGCTGACGATCTGGCTGCCCTTGTCGTACGACGGGCTCTTGTACGCGATCACGTTGCCCTTGTCCATGCGCAGCGGGGTGATCGTGGTGCCGTCGCCCGCGTCGGCGCGCTGGCCGGTCTGCTTGCCGGTGGTGAGGTCGAAGGCGACGATCTCGTTGGTCCGGCTGTAGCCCTTGGTGCCGCTGTGCTCCTCGGTCGGGATGTACAGCCGGTCGTTGCCGACGGCGAGCCCGGAGCAGGCCTCGATCTCCGAGATGGAGTCGCAGCGGGCCGCGTACTGCTTGCCCGGTGCCGAGATATGGGTGATCAGCTTCCCGGTCCTGTCGTCGATCGAGTAGAAGTCCGAGATCTCGCTGCCGTCGCCCGCGGTGTCACCGGCGTCCGCCGCGACGACCAGCGGGTCCGTCGAGACGACCGCCGCGTACTCGATGCCCTGCGCCATCTTGTACTCCGAGATCACCTCACCCGACTTCGGGTCGATGGTCTGGATGTGCAGCTGGCGCTCGCCGTACTCACCGCACTTGAGGACCGCGACCAGCTTCTCGCCGCCGCCGTACCCGGCGTCCCGGCAGCTGTCGTCCTCCTTCGGGGCCCACAACGCCTTGCCGGTGGCGACGTCGAAGGCCGCGCCTCCGGTCAGACCGCCGACGGCGACGGTGTTCGCGCTGACGGTCACATTGCTGAAGTTCATC
This sequence comes from Streptomyces sp. NPDC005648, assembly GCF_040605395.1. Taxonomy (NCBI): domain Bacteria; kingdom Bacillati; phylum Actinomycetota; class Actinomycetes; order Kitasatosporales; family Streptomycetaceae; genus Streptomyces; species Streptomyces sp. NPDC005648. The sequence continues at coordinate 93,406 of NZ_JBEXCS010000004.1, forward strand.
GGCTGGCCGCCGTAGTCGACGGTCTTCGTCCACAACTTCCTGCCCGCGGCGAGATCGATGGCCGCGACCTGGGTGCAGCCGGCCGAACTGTTCTTCGCCGGCATCCTCGGCTGGAAGAGGACGGCCGTGCGGTGGTCGTCGGTGGTGTGGGAGCTGGCCTCGCAGACCGGGCCGGGCAGCTTGATCGTCCACAACCTGGTGCCGTTGTCGGGGTCGTAGCCGTCGATCTCGGCGACCCCGCTCTTCACATACGCCTTGTCGGTGAGCCACGACCCGGACACCACGGTGGTCCCGTCGACCTTCGGCGACGCCAGCGCGAACAGCCGCCGGGCGCCGGGATCGGAGGGCACCTTCTCCTCGCCCTTGCCGTCCGCGCCCCCACCGCCGGTGTCCTCACCGCCGCCGGTACCGCCGCTGGAACCGGCGGTGTCGTCCTTCTTGCCGTCGCCGCCCGAGCCGGAGGTGGCGATCCAGACCCCGCCGACGACCAGCGCGAGCGCGGCGACCACGGCGACGACGATCACCGGCGCCTTGCTCCTGCCCGGGCCGCCTGGCTGCCCGACGGGCGGGTAGGGCGGCACGGGCCCCTGCGGGTAGCCGTAACCGGCCTGCGGACCGTAGGGGTTGGGCTGCTGCGGGTAGGGCGGGGCGGGCTGACCGTAGGGTGCGGCCTGACCGTGGGGAGCGGACTGCGGGGCCGGGTAGCCGTACGGCTGCTGCGGGGGCGGGGGCGTCTGCGGGGGCTGGGGAGCGCCGTACCCCGGCTGCTGTGGGGGCTGGGGCGCTTGCGGGTGGCCGTAGCCCGGCTGTGGGGGCTGCTGGGGGGCGCCGAATCCCGGCTGCTGGGACGGCTGTTGGTCCGGGGGCGGGCCGAAGCCGCCCTGCCGCGGGGGCTGCTGGGGTTGCTGGGGCGGTGGGGGCTGGGTCATGGCGTGGGTACCTCGTGAGCGGACGGCGGGGACGGCCGTGGGGGCGGGGTCGGCGTGAAGTGCCCTTGCGGGAAGGCACGGTGCTGCTCGGAAGGCGTCACTTGCCGAAGGCGAGCATCAGCTTTCCCTTCGAGTCGTCGTTGCCGCTGATCCGGGTGGTCGAGAGGAAGAAGCGTCCGCCGACCCAGTCGAAGTCCTTGGAGAACATGCCGCTCTCCAGGTCCGCGGTGGTGGACGGGTTCTGCAGCAGCTTGGCCGGGGTGTGGCTCGAACCGCCCGTCGCGATCGACACCACCTGGCCGCCCGCGTCGTACGACGGCTCCACATAGGCGATGAGCTTGCCGCCCTCCACCCTGACCGGCAGCATCGACTCGTCCGCGGGGGACTTGACGCGCCACTTCTCCTTGCCGTCGGCGAGGTTGATCGCGACGATCTCGTTCGGCCCGGTGGTGGCCTCGGTCGGCAGGTACAGGGTGTTCGCGTCGGCCGCCACTCCCTCACAGCCCTGCAGATCGCGGTCGAGGACTGCCCACCCGCACTGGGGCGCGAAGTCCTCGTCGAAGCCGACCTGGGAACGGAAGGCTCCCTTGCTGCCGAAGGTGGAGATGTTCCAGGCCTTCTTGTCCTCGTTCGTGCTGTAGACGACGAGCGGATCGACGGAGTACGTCCGCGCGACCTTCCAGCCCTTGCCGAACTTCTGCGTCCACCGGACCTTGCCGGTCCTCGGGTCGAGCTCCTGGATCTCGTCGTGCTCGTTCGTCTCGCCGGCCTCGCAGGACGCGACGGAGACCAGCTCGGCGCCGCCCGCGAACGCCGTGGGGAAGCAGGCCTTGCCGTACCTGGCCTTCTCGAACAGCTTCTTCCCGCTGTCGATGTCGTACGCCACCCCGGACTGCGCCCGCCCCGCCACCACCGTCTTCCCGGTGACCGTCAGCGACACGGTGACGGTGTTGTCGAACAGCGCGCCGTCGGCGAGCTTCAGGCTCCAGCCCTTGGCACCGGTGTTCAGGTCGAGTTGCTGGAGCATGTTGCACTTGGCGTCCTGACTGCTGCCGCTCTCGTACGCCACCACGATCTTGTCGTCGGCCGACTTCTGCGAGGTGACCGAGCAGATCTTCTGCGGGAAGGTGACGGTGCCCCAGGCCGGCTCGCCGTCGGCCACGTCGAAGGCGAACACCTGCTTGTACGCCGCCTTCACGGCCGTCTTGCCGGTGATCCACATACCGGGTGCGTCGGCGCCGGAACCGGGCGCGTCCGGCGGCGACTTGTACCAGAGCACCTTCGCGTCGCCCGGCCGGCGGCCCGAGTTGAGGTTCTCCGGGTCGGAGCCGCCGCCGGAGCCGCCCGTGGTGCCGGACGCGGTGGGCCTGGGGTCGTCGCTCCGCCGGGCGACCGGCTTCTTGTCGTCGCCCCGGCCGCTCACCGCGTAGACGGTGCCGCCGATGACGGCCAGCGCGGCCACCACCGCGCCGACGACCAGAACGGGCCTGCCCTTGAAGGGGTTGCCGGATCCGGAGGGCGGGGTACCGGGCGCACCGGGGTACTGAGGCTGCGACGGATAGCCGTACCCGGCCTGCTGCCCATACGGCCCCGGCTGCTGCGGCTGCCCGTACGGGGCGGGTTGGCCGTAGGGGCCGGAGTAGGGCTGGGCGTAGGGCACGGGGTTCGGCTGCGCGTAGGCGCCGGGCTGTTGTGGGTACGCGCCCTGCTGCGGAGGCGTCTGGGGCGGCGGAGGGGCCTGCGGGTAGCCGTACGCGGGCTGCGGCGGGGCCTGTGGGGGCGGCGGGATGTGGGGCGGGCCCGGGGGTGGCGGCGGGGCGCCGAAGCCTCCCGGTGGTGGTCCCTGCGGTGGTGGGTTCTGGGGCGGGCCGAAGCTGCCCGGTGGCGGCTGGTCCGGTGGCTGTGTCATCCGCGTTTCCCCCGTTCGATGACATTTTTCTAGCCACGCCCCGAGGTGTGTGACGCCTCGGAGTCGTACTCAGAAGTTCTCAGGCGGCCCTTTCTATCACTCGGGACTGACAACGCACCGGGCCGGACCGCCCCCTGTTCCCAAGGGACGACCGGCCCGTGATGCCGTCGTTACGCGCCCGTGCGCGGCTTCACCCGAGCTTCACGCGTCCTCGGCGAGTTCCAGCCAGCGCAGCTCCAGTTCCTCGCGCTGCCCGGCCAAGTCCCGCAGCTCGGCGTCCAGTTCGGCCACCTTCGCGAAGTCGGTCGCGTTCTCGGCGATCTGGGCGTGCAGCTTGGTCTCCCGCTCGGAGACCTTGTCCAACTGCCGCTCGATCTTCTGGAGTTCCTTCTTGGCGGCGCGCTGGTCGGCGGCGCTCCTCTGCGGGCCGCCGTCCTCCGCCGTCGTCCTGTCCGCGGCGGGCGCGGCGGTCGCGGCCACCGCCTCCTCCATCCGCTGCCGGCGCTCCAGGTACTCGTCGATGCCGCGCGGCAGCATCCGCAGGGTGGCGTCACCGAGCAGGGCGAACACCCGGTCGGTGGTGCGCTCGACGAAGAACCGGTCGTGGGAGATGACGATCATCGAACCGGGCCAGCCGTCGAGGAGGTCCTCCAACTGGGTCAGGGTCTCGATGTCGAGGTCGTTGGTGGGCTCGTCGAGGAAGAGGACGTTCGGCTCGTCCATGAGCAGGCGCAGCAGCTGGAGCCGGCGCCGCTCACCACCGGACAGGTCGCCGACCGGCGTCCACTGCTTCTCCTTGTTGAAGCCGAACGTCTCGCACAGCTGCCCGGCGGTCATCTCGCGCCCCTTGCCGAGGTCGACGCGCTCACGGACCTGCTGCACCGCTTCCAGCACACGCAGGTTCGGGTTCAGCTCGGCCACCTCCTGGGAGAGGTAGGCCAGCTTGACCGTCTTGCCGACGGTGACCCGCCCGCCGACGGGCTGTGTCTCGCCCTCCGTGCGGGACGCCTCCGTCATCGCCCGCAGCAGGGACGTCTTGCCTGCGCCGTTCACACCGACCAGGCCGATGCGGTCGCCGGGGCCGAGCTGCCAGGTGACGTGCTTGAGCAGCACCTTGGGGCCGGCCTGGACGGTCACGTCCTCCAGGTCGAAGACCGTCTTGCCGAGCCGCGAGGAGGCGAACTTCATCAGCTCGGAGCTGTCCCGGGGCGGCGGCACGTCCTTGATGAGCTCGTTGGCGGCCTCGACCCGGAAGCGCGGCTTGGACGTACGCGCGGGTGCGCCACGTCGCAGCCAGGCCAGCTCCTTGCGGACCAGGTTCTGCCGCTTGACCTCCTCGGTCGCCGCGATCCGCTCACGCTCGGCACGCGCGAAGACGTAGTCCGAGTAGCCGCCCTCGTACTCGTGGACGTCGCCCTTCTGCACGTCCCACATGCGCGTGCACACCTGGTCCAGGAACCAGCGGTCGTGCGTGACGCAGACGAGCGCGGAGCGGCGCTCGCGCAGATGGCGGGCGAGCCAGGAGATGCCCTCGACGTCGAGGTGGTTGGTCGGCTCGTCGAGGACGATCAGGTCCTGTTCCTCGATGAGCAGCTTGGCGAGCGCGATACGGCGCCGCTCGCCGCCGGAGAGGGGCGCGATGACCGTGTCCAGGCCCTGCGGGAAGCCCGGGAGGTCCAGCCCGCCGAACAGCCCGGTCAGCACGTCCCGGATCTTGGCGTTGCCCGCCCACTCGTGGTCGGCCATGTCCCGGATGACCTCGTGCCGCACGGTGGCCGCCGGGTCCAGGGAGTCGTGCTGGGTGAGCACGCCCAGGCGCAGCCCGCCGGAGTGCGTGACCCGCCCGGTGTCGGCGCCCTCCAGCTTGGCCAGCATCCGGATGAGGGTGGTCTTGCCGTCGCCGTTGCGCCCCACGACCCCGATCCGGTCGCCCTCCGAGACGCCGAGGGAGACGCCGTCGAGAAGGGCACGAGTGCCGTACACCTTGCTGACGTTCTCGACATTGACCAGATTGACGGCCATTACTCTCCTGCCCCGGGGGATCGATCAGCCTCCCAGCGTAGTGCGCGCCGGTCGGTGACCTGTCCCCGAGCGGGCCGACCTGTGGACAACTCACGAACTCGCAGGTCAGCGAGCGGCGGCCGTGCGGACCTCGCCGAGCAGGTCGTACATCGTCCGGCCGGGGCAGTCGGTCTGCAGCCAGTCGCGGTGGCCGCTGACCGTGTTCACGTCCTTGGTGACGCCGTTGACCGGGTTCACGAAGGTCGTCCTGCCCGTCGGGTCGAGGCCCTTGAAGCGGGAGATCACCTTGATCAGGCGGATCAGCGAGGCCTTGGCCGCGTCGGTCGGGCCCTGGTCGACGAGGGTGCCGATGAGCGCGATGCCGAGGTTGCCGGAGTTGAAGCCGGCGGTGTGGAAGGCGGTGACCAGGTCGCCGTCGGTGTCGAAGGCGGGGATCGGGTCGTCGCCGGAGTAGCGGCCCTCGTAGACGGTGCCTGCCTCGTCGATCAGGAAGTGGTAGCCGATGTCGCCCCAGTCCAGGGTGACCGCGTGGTACTCGTAGATCCCTCGTACGGTCGCCGCCGGGTCCGGATCGTTGTTCGGGGTGTCCGTGTGGTGCACGGTGATCGTCTGCAACGCGTAGTACTTCTCGGGCGAGTTGACCTGCCCGTTCTTGTACCGCTTCGACTCGTCGGCGCCCCAGGCGGGCCGCGACAGATAGCGCACGCCACGCACGCGTGTCGGCTCCGACGGCACCTGGAAGGTGCGGGCCGGTCCACGGGCGGGGTCGATCGCGAGCGAACGCACCTCCGTCGTGCCGCTGTCCGCCGTCACCTCGTACGTCTTGGCGTTGCCGGCCGCCACCAGGGCCGTACCGCCGCCGTCGACGGTCGCGCAGCCGCCGCTCAGCTGCTGGAACGCGGAGTCGCCGGGGAAGCGGATCGCGGCGCCGTGCTGGGCGCCGCTCCAGCGCAGGGCGACATAGGAGGCGGCGAAGGAGGTCGTGGCGGTACCGGTGCCGGTGGCTGCGGCCGAGCGGGTCGCCGGGAACTGCTCCCGCGTCGTAGCGGAGCCGCCGCTGCCGTTGCCACCGGAGCCGGAGCCGGAGCCGGAGTCGGTCGCCGCGAAGACCGCCGGGGTCAGGGCGGCGGCACCGGCCACGGCCACACCGGCGCCGATCGCACCACGACGGGACAGAGACCGCTTACGACGGTGGTCGGACGTGGGGGCGGGTATGGGGCCGGGCACGGGGCTGGAGCCGGAGCTGGGTGTGGGTGTCGATGTGGGGGTGGGGGGCTGGGACACGGGGGTGATCCTTCGGCTGTGCAGAGTCGTACGCAGGGCAGCAAGCGCTTGAAGTATCAATGGACCCTATCCGCCCCACCCGCACCACCAGTACCGCCGTCGCAGTACATCCGTGTGGAGATCGGGCGAAGATCCCAAGAGACGTCCACGAGTTGACCGCCTGGCGAAACCGCGCGAAGTCGTCAGCCGCCGAGCACGGTCGCTCCCGGCGCGGGCCCCGAAGTCGTCCGCACCGAACGGCACGTACCTGAACTCCCCAGCGCCTCCGCCACCTTGAGCGCCGACTCCGCGTCCCGTACGAGGAACGCCGTGGTCGGGCCCGAACCGGAGACCAGCGCCGCGAGGGCGCCCGCGGCGCGGCCCGCCTCCAGGGTGTCCGCGAGTTCCGGGAAGAGCGAAAGGGCGGCGGGCTGAAGGTCGTTGGAGACGGCGGCGGCGAGCGCGTCCGGGTCACCCTTCGCGAGGGCGTCCAGGAGCGGCTGCGAGGCGACGGGCTCGGGGACGTCGCGCCCCTCCGCGAGCCGGTCGAACTCCCGGAACACCGCCGGCGTCGACAGCCCCCGCTCGGCCATCGCGAACACCCAGTGGAACGTGCCGCCCACCTCGAGCGTGCGCAACTGCTCGCCTCGCCCGGTGCCGAGCGCCGCCCCACCGACCAGACTGAACGGCACGTCGCTGCCCAACTCCGCGCAGATCGCGAGCAGTTCGGCCCGCGAGGCACCTGCCCCCCACAGTGCGTCACAGGCCAGCAGCGCCCCCGCGCCGTCCGCGCTGCCGCCCGCCATACCGCCGGCGACGGGGATGTCCTTGGCGATGTGGATGTGCACGGCGGGCTCGACACCGCGCCGCCCGGCCAGCGCGATCGCGGCTCGCGCCGCCAGATTCGTACGGTCCAGAGGCACCTGATCCGCATCGGGCCCCTCACAGGTGACCCGCAGCTCGTCGGCCGGTGTCACGGTCACGTGGTCGTACAGCCCCACCGCGAGAAACACATTGGCCAGGTCATGAAACCCGTCGGCCCGAGCGGCGCCCACCGCGAGCTGCACATTGACCTTGGCGGGGACGCGGACGGTGACACTCACTGGGGACCGGGCTCCTTGTTGTCGGCGGGGGGGGTGTGGGGGGTGTGGGGGGCTTGGAGGGCGTGAGGGGCGTGCAGGGTGTCAGCGGGGCGCCCGGCTTGAGAGGAGCTGTCGGCGCGCTCGGCGTCGGAACCGGGGTCGGTGTGCGCGGCGTGGGGGGCGCGCTCGGCGTGAGGGGCGCGCTCGGCGTGAGGGGCGCTGTCGGCGGACGCGGTGCCGGGGGCGCTGTCGGCGGGCGCGGGGCGCTCGGTGTGGGGGACGCGCTCGGCGTGCTGGGACTGCGCGGGGCGCTCAGCCGGCTCGGCGCGCTCGGCGTGGGCGGAATCCTGCGCGCCCCGCTTGCCGTCGGCACGACCGGCGCGTTCGGCAGTGCGGGCGCCCTCGGCATTGTCCGCACGCCCGGCGCGTGCAGAAGTCCGCGCGCCTCCCGCATTCGTTTCACGCCCGGCGCGCGCACCAATCTCCGCGCCCCCCGCCGGGCCCCTGTTCTCCGCGATCCGCGCGAACTCCTCCACCGTGAGCGACTCTCCCCGAGCCTGCGGCGAGACCCCCGCGGCGACCAGCGCCGTCTCCGCCGCCGCGGCCGAACGCGCCCAGCCGGCGAGGGCCGCGCGCAGCGTCTTGCGGCGCTGCGCGAAGGCGGCGTCGACCACGGCGAACACCTCGCTCTTCGAAGCGGTGGTCTTGATCGGCTCAGCCCTGCGCACCAGAGCGACGAGGCCGCTGTCGACGTTCGGCGCGGGCCAGAAGACGTTCCGCCCGATCGCACCGGCCCGCTTGACCTCGGCGTACCAGTTCGCCTTCACGGACGGGACGCCGTACACCTTCGAGCCGGGCGCCGCGGCCAGCCGGTCGGCGACCTCCGACTGGACCATGACGAGGGTGCGCTCGATGCTCGGGAAGGTGTCGAGCATGTGGAGGAGGACGGGAACGGCGACGTTGTACGGCAGGTTCGCCACCAGCGCGGTCGGCGGCGGGCCCGGCAGCTCGGTCACGTGCATCGCGTCGGAGTGGACCAGCGCGAAACGCTCGGCGCGCTCCGGCATGCGCGCCGCGATCGTCGCGGGCAGCGCGCCGGCCAGCACGTCGTCGATCTCGACCGCGGTGACCCGCTCGGCGGCCTCCAGCAGCGCCAGCGTGAGCGAACCGAGCCCCGGGCCGACCTCCACCACCACATCCTCCGGCCGCACCCCGGCGGTACGGACGATACGGCGGACCGTGTTCGCGTCGATCACGAAGTTCTGACCGCGCTGCTTGGTGGGACGCACACCGAGCGCGGCCGCGAGCTCACGGACGTCGGCGGGCCCGAGAAGGGCGTCTGGTGCGGGGTTGCTGCTCACGGGACAAGGGTACGGGGCATGACTGGCCGGTCATGCTGCGCGGAGCCGCGGTACGCGCCCGGGCCAGGGGGCCCACCGGAGCCGCCACCCGCCACCCCGCACCCCTCACCCCTCACCCCTGCAACCGCCTCCCACAGTGCGGCCAGGGATTCGACCCTCGCCGTACGTAGAGCTTCTTCGCGCGGAACGTCTGTTCCTCCGCCGTCGCGTCCTGCGGACGCCCGCTGCCCCCGAGGCTGTGCCAGGTCCGGGTGTCGAACTGGTACAGCCCCCCGTACGTCCCCGAGGGGTCGACCGCGTTCGGCCGCCCGCCCGACTCGCACGCCGCGAGCCCGTGCCAGTTCAGCCCGTCCGCGCCCCGCACGGATGTCGGCATCGGCTTCGTCCCCACCTTCACGATCTGCTTCCGCGGCTTGCGCACCACCTCGGAGCCGGTCCTGCGCGGTTTCTGCTTGACGCCGTTGACGGTTCGCAGGGCGTACGTGTCCCGTCTGAGCCCGACCTGCCCCGCCTGCTCGACGACCTCCGTCCCCTTGAACAGGGTGGGGTCGTCCGTCCGCTCCGTCTCGAACGGGATGGGCTCCTCGCGGATCTCCTCCGTACCGGTCACCCGCAGCACCGTCACCGCCTGCCCGTCCCGCGGGAAGCTGTCTCCCGGTACGGACGTCATGTCCTCCCCCTGCAGGGTGACGCCCGCCTCCTCGACCACGTCCCGCACGGTCGCCGCGTTCGTCCGCACGGTCCGCGCACGCCCGTCGGCCACGACCGTCACCGAGCGCTCCGTGCGCACATCCAGCGAGAGCCCGGCGCGTCCGATCGCCTGGGAGCGCGACACGGACATGTACGCCCCCTCCGCACGCACCCCCAGCTGGTCGAGCGCCTCCTGCACCGTGTGCGCCGTCGTCCACACCTCACGCCGGTGACCGTCGAGCGTGAGCCGCACGGGACGCCCGTAGTGCACCGCCACCTCGTCACCGCTCGCGAGCGCGGAACCGGGGGCGGGCGCCACCACGTCGTGCGCCCCCACGTCCACGCCCTCCTGCGCGAGCAGCTCGTCCACGTCGTCCGCGAAGGTGTGCAGGGTGCGTGGCTTGCCGTCGACCGTCAGCTCGATCGCCTTGTCCTTGGCCACGAAAGCGGTGGTGCCGCCGGCCAGGAACGCGACCACCAGCGCCTGCGGCAGCAGGCGGCGCACGCAGCTGTCCGCACGCTCGGCGCTCCGCACCTTGCGTCGGCGCGCACCCCGCCCACTCACCCCGGCGCGCGCATCCTCATCGAGCGCCCCACCACTCACCGCACGCCCCACCTGGCGCGGCAGCGCCCCCTCGGGCGTCTCGCGCGCCTCGCGAACACCACCCGCCTCGTAAACTCCCCGCGCAGCATGCCCACCCAGCGCCTCATACGCCGGCGCGTACGTGTCCTCGTACGCCCCCGGCATCCCGAACGCCACCGTCTGCGCGCTGTGCACATCGAAACCGTCGTACACCGACGGCCGCTGTCCCACCGGTGCCTGCGCTGCCAGCGCCTCCTGCGGTGCCGCCGCCGGCACCGCCGCTTCGGCCACCCCCGCGCTTCTCACCGCGGGGCGGCCGTATTCCTCGTACGTCTCGTAGCTCTCGTACGTCTCGTACTGCGAGTTGCTCACGCCGACACGCTCCAGGGGCCGTTGGGGTCCAGAGGGGTCCGGATCGGGCCCACAGAACCTAGCGGAGGCGTTCGTCACTCTCCAAAGCGACGCGGCTACGCACAGTCGTACGTTATGGGTCAGTAACCGAAGGCGCGGGCCGTGTTCGAGGCGAGTGCCGTCGCCAGCGCGTCCTCGTCGATGCCCCGGACGGCGGCCATGGCGCGCACCGTGACCGGAACGAGATACGGGGCGTTGGGCCGTCCGCGGTACGGCGCGGGCGTCAGGAAGGGCGCGTCGGTCTCCACCAGGAGCAGCTCCAGGGGGGCCACGGCGACGGCGTCCCGCAGGTTCTGGGCGTTCTTGAAGGTGACGTTGCCGGCGAAGGACATGAAGTACCCGGCGCGGGCGCAGATCTCGGCCATGTCGGCGTCGCCGGAGTAGCAGTGGAAGACGGTGCGCTCGGGGGCACCCTCTTCCTTGAGGACGCGCAGTACGTCCGCGTGCGCCTCTCGGTCGTGGATGACGAGGGCCTTGCCGTGGCGCTTGGCCATCTCGATGTGGGCGCGGAAGGAGCGCTCCTGCGCCTCCTTGCCCTCCGGGCCGGTGCGGAAGTAGTCGAGGCCGGTCTCGCCGACGCCCTTGACGTGCTCGAGTGCGGCCAGGCGGTCGATCTCGGCGAGCGCCTCGTCGAGCGCCCCCGCGCCCCCTGGTTGCCGCGCGCCCTGGCGGGACCAGCCGTCGGGGTCTCCGTGGACGATGCGGGGGGCCTCGTTCGGGTGAAGGGCGACGGTCGCGTGGACGCTCTCGAAGGCTGCGGCGGTCTCGGCGGCCCACTGGGAGCCACGTATGTCGCAGCCGACCTGGACGACGGTCGCCACGCCCACCGACGCGGCCTTGGCGAGCGCCTCCTCCACCGTGCCGGACTGCATGTCGAGGTGGGTGTGGGAGTCCGCGACGGGCACCCGGAGGGGTTCCGGGAGCGGCGGCGCCGCGTTCTTGTCACTGGAGTTGGGGGAGGCCATGCCCCGATCCTACGAAAGGGGCATGGCCTCCCGGCTCGCGGAGCGGTCGAACTCGCGGAGCCGTTGAGCCCGTGGAGCGGTAGAGCCGGCGGAGCGGTCAGCTCGCCTTGCGCTGGAAGGCGTGCAGCAGATCGGAGAGGTGCCAGTGGTGAGGTTCCTTGACCTCCGCGCCGCTCGCGCCGTCCTCCGCGCCGCCCGCGCCCCCCGAACCCTCCGCGGCCGACTCGGGCGCCCCCACGGGCCCCGCCTGCGGGACGTGCCGCTGGGTCTGGTGCCGGTGCGCCGCGTCGCGTGCCGAGGAGACCTGCCCCGGCCGCATGATCCGTACGACATGGCTGTCGCAGTTCTGGCACGTGGGCTTGGACAGCGGGGACGGGACCACCTGGCCGCCCGCGACGTACATCACGAACTCGTGGCCCTCGGCGTCCCTGTGGTGCTCTATCTCGTACGACTGCTCCCAGCCGCTGCCGCAGCGCATGCAGGCGAAGGAATACGACTCGTGCACGACTGCGGTCGCGCCGCCCCGGAGGCCGGTCTGCCCTGCGATCTCGCTCATGCCAGCTCCTCTTAGCTGCTGGACAAAGGGACCGATGCGTCCCTTCGTCCAGTAAGACGCTTCGGGAGCCGCGAGCGCATCAGGGCTGTCGACTGTTGGATCCGATTTGGACTTTCCTTGCCATAACACCCTGGGGACAGCGTCAGGACTTTGCTTTTCACGACCGCCCTTTGCCGTCCCGTGGGGCGCGCGCTCAGCAGAGATGCGCCCTGCTCAGAGGGGGTGTGGCGCAGTTCACGAAAGCCTCACGAACCGCCCGTGGAAGCGGCGTTCTTCGCGGCCACAACCGCGTCGAAGACCTCCCGTTTGGGCAGTTTGGCCTCGGCGGCGACGGCCGCGATGGCCTCCTTGCGCCGCTCCCCCGCCTCCTCACGCACACGGACCCGCCGTACCAGCTCGTCGGCGTCCAGTTCCCCGGGCCCCTTCTCGGGCGCCCCCTCGACTACGACGGTGATCTCACCGCGCACGCCTTCGGCGGCCCACGCGGCCAGCTCGGCGAGCGGACCGCGCTTGACCTCCTCGTACGTCTTGGTCAGCTCCCTGCAGACGGCCGCCCGCCGCTCGGCGCCGAACACCTCGGCCATCGCGGCGAGGGTGTCGTCGAGCCGGTGCGGGGCCTCGAAGTAGACGAGCGTGCGCCGTTCCTCGGCGACCTCGCGCAGGCGCGTCAGCCGCTCGCCCGCCTTCCTCGGCAGGAAGCCCTCGAAGCAGAAGCGGTCCACGGGCAGCCCGGACAGGGCGAGCGCGGTGAGCACGGCGGACGGGCCGGGGACGGCCGTGACCCGGATGTCCTTCTCCACCGCGGCCGCGACCAGCCGGTAGCCGGGGTCGGACACGGACGGCATGCCGGCGTCGGTGACGAGCAGGACACGCGCGCCGTTCACGAGTTCCTCGACCAGTTCGGGCGTACGAGCGCTCTCGTTGCCCTCGAAGTACGACACCACGCGCCCCTTGGGCGTGACGCCCAGCGCCTGTGTGAGCCGCCGCAGCCGGCGCGTGTCCTCGGCGGCGACGACGTCCGCCCCCGCGAGTTCCTCGGCGAGCCGGGGCGGCGCGTCCGCGATGTCACCGATGGGGGTACCTGCCAGGACAAGGGTTCCAGTCACGCCCCCATCCTCCCAGGGCGTGACGCGACCGAACGCATTCGAGCCCTTACCTTCCATGCACGGGACTCACACAGAACGGTTCCCTACGATGGCGCGGTGACCAGTACCGCGTCCTCCCCGGACACCCGGCAAGGCCAGGCACCCGAAGACCAGCGGCCGTCGTGGCAGCAGCGGCTGCGCCGTTTCGGATACACGGCCGAGCCCAGAAGCGACGTCCGCGAGCGCCTGGTGCCGCCGTATGTCCGGCCGAGTCCTCGGATGTGGCAGATCCTGGGCGTGCCCGGGACGCTCGCCGAGCGGATCGCGCGGTGGTCGGGCTGGGGCGGGCCGCTGCTGGTGACGCTGATGGCGGGCGTGATGCGGTTCTGGCACCTCGGCAGCCCGAACGCGGTGATATTCGACGAGACGTACTACGCGAAGGACTCCTGGGCGCTCGTCCACCGCGGCTTCGAGGTCAACTGGGACAAGAACGTCAACGACCTGATCATCCACTCCCACGGACACGTCACCCTCCCGGCGGACGCGGCCTATGTCGTGCATCCGCCGGTCGGCAAGTACGTGATCGGGCTGGGCGAGCTGATGTTCGGGTTCAACCCGTTCGGCTGGCGGTTCATGACGGCGCTGCTCGGCACGCTGTCGGTGCTGATGCTGTGCCGGATCGGCCGCCGTATCTTCCGCTCGACCTTCCTGGGCTGTCTCGCGGGCGCGCTGATGGCCGTGGACGGGCTGCACTACGTGATGAGCCGCACCTCGCTGCTCGACGGCGTGCTGATGTTCTTCGTGCTGGCCGCGTTCGGCTGTCTGGTGATCGACCGGGACAGGGCCCGCGAGAGACTGGCGGCGGCGCTCCCGGTCGACACGGACGGCCGGGTCCGGCCCGACGCGCACGTCGCCGCGACCACGTGGCTGGGTCTGCGGCCCTGGCGCTGGGCGGCGGCCGTTCTGCTGGGGCTCGCGATCGGCACGAAGTGGAACGCGCTGTACATCCTTGCCTGCTTCATCGTGATGACCGTGCTGTGGGATGTCGGCGCTCGCAAGGTGGCGGGTGCCCGCCACCGGCTCTCGACCGTGTTCCTGGTCGAGTCGGTCGTCTCATGGGCGGTGATGTGCTGGGTCGCCGTCGGCGTCTACCTCGTCTCCTGGACCGGCTGGATCCTCTCCCCCACCAACGGCTCCGGCGGCTACTTCCGCAACTGGGCCGCCACCGACGGCAAGGGCGGCCACTGGACCTTCCTGCCCGACTGGCTGCGCAGCCTGTGGCACTACGAGCACGAGGTCTACGAGTTCCACGTCAACCTGCACTCGCCGCACACGTACATGTCCAACCCCTGGAGCTGGCTCGTCGACGGCCGTCCGGTCTCGTTCTTCTACGAGTCCCCCTCGCCCGGCTCGGCCGGCTGTCCCGCCGACGCCGGCCAGAAGTGCGCCCGTGAGGTCCTGGCGATCGGCACTCCGCTGCTGTGGTGGGTGGCCTGCTTCGCGATCGTCTACATCCTGTGGCGCTGGCTGATGCGCCGCGACTGGCGGGCCGGCGCCATCGCCTGCGGCATCGCGGCCGGTTATCTGCCCTGGTTCCTGTACCAGGAGCGGACGATCTTCTTCTTCTACGCCGTCGTCTTCGTGCCGTTCCTGTGCCTTGCGGTCGCGATGCTCCTGGGCGCGATCATCGGGCCGCCCGGATCCAGCGACACACGGCGGGTGGCCGGGGCGACCGGGGCGGGTGTCCTGGTGCTGCTGATCGCCTGGAACTTCATCTACTTCTGGCCGCTGTACACCGGTACCGCGATCCCGATCGACGACTGGCGTTCACGTATGTGGATCGATACCTGGGTATAACGGACCTTCCGCACCCCCTGACCGGCAACTGGAGGGACAACTAACCGAAACACCCCTCACAGCTCCCCCTTGGGCCACATACAGTGCGAGGACCAACGGGGTAACGGGGAGGGAGCCCTTCATGGGCAAGGGGGTCAAGGCCGCCGTCATAGGCAGTGTGTTCGCCGTGATGGTGGGCGGCGCCGGATACGGCGCGTACAACGTGGTGTCCGCGCTGAACGGCGACGGGGGTTCGAGCGGCACGTCCGTGAAGACCGGCCCGCCGAGCAAGGACGAGATCAAGAAGACGTCGGCGGATTTCTTCGCGGCCTGGTCCAGGGGGAACGGCACCAAGGCGGCTACGTACACCAATGACGCCGTGTCCGCCGAGCCGGTGCTGACGTCCTTCGGCACCACCGCGCACATCAAGGGCGTGAAGATCACACCGGGCGCGGCGAGCGGGGCGACGGTTCCCTACACGGTCAGCGCCACGGTGTCCTACGACGGGAAGTCCGAGCCGCTGTCGTACAAGAGCCGTTTGACGGTCGTACGCGGAAAGACCACCGGGCGGGCGCTGGTCGACTGGCAGCCCTCGGTCGTCCATCCGCAGTTGCAGAAGGGCGACACGCTGGTCACCGGTGAGGCGGCGAACCCGCCGATCGAGGCCGTCGACCGCAATGGCGTCGCACTGACGAAGGACAAGTACCCCTCCCTCGGACCGATCCTGGACGAGCTGCGCGCCAAGTACGGCGACCGGGCGGGCGGTACGCCCGGTATCGAGCTGTCGATCCACCACGCGGCAGAGGGCACGGCCGACACCTCGCTGCTGACGCTCGTCAAGGGCAAGGCGGGCAAGCTGCGCACCACGCTCAGCGCGAGCGCGCAGGCGGCGGCCGAGACCGCGGTGAAGAAGTACGCCGAGTCGTCCGTCGTGGCCGTCAAGCCCAGCACCGGCGAGGTCCTCGCGGTCGCCAACCACCGTGACGACGGCTTCAACGCGGCCTTCCTGGGCCGACTGGCCCCGGGCTCCACGATGAAGATCATCAGCGCGGCCACACTCATCGACAACGGCATCACCACCATGAACGGCCCGGCGCCCTGTCCGAACGAGGCGGTGTGGCAGAGCCAGACCTTCCACAACCTCGCGAAGATGCCCCCGAACGAGAAGGCCACCCTCGCCGACAGCTTCGCCCGCTCCTGCAACACGGCCTTCGTGAAGTACGCCGACTCGGTGAAGGTCGACTCCCTCACCCAGGAGGCGGAGAACCGCTTCGGGCTCGGCCGCGACAACTGGAAGACCGGCATCCCGTCCTTCGACGGCTCGGTCCCGGCCTCCGGCGGCCCGGACACCGCGGCGAACCTGATCGGCCAGGGCCAGGTGCAGATGAGCCCGCTGAACATGGCGTCCGTGACCGCGACCGCGATGACGGGCCGCTTCCGCCAGCCGATCATCGTCTCGCCGGACCTCGACGACCGCGAGATCGCCACCGCCCAGGGCCTGTCCGCGAGTACGGTCGCCCAGCTGCGCGCGATGATGAACCGCACCGCGACCAGCGGCACCGCGGCCGGTGTGATGGCGGGCCTGGGCCCGGACTTCGGCGCGAAGACCGGCTCCGCCGAGGTCGACGGGCAGTCCAAGTCCAACAGCTGGTTCACCGGTTACCGGGGCGACATCGCGGCCGCGGCCATGACCCAGGACGGCGGTCACGGCATCGACGCGGCCGGCCCGATTGTCGCAGCTGTGCTACGAACCGGAGGCTGAAGTCACCCGCCGAGGACGGGACTCTAGGCTGTTGCCGTCGTTGGGATGGATGAGGGCAACGGGGACCCTGGGGAATTCGCGAAGGAACGGGAACTGTGGGCAACAGAAGGCGCGTCGCCGAGCGACGGAAGACCAAGCCCGCCGTGGTCGGCGGGATGATCGCCGTGGTGGTCGCCGGCGGCGGCTTCGGCGCCTACGCGCTGTTCGGCGGCGGGGCCTCGGCCGACGAACGGGCCGGCACGGGGTCCTCGTCGGCCTCGTCGGCCGACCACAAGCACGTCAAGACGGGCCCGCTGTCGGCCACCGAGGTCCAGACGACGGCCACGGCGTTCCTCACCGGCTGGCAGACCGGAAAGGTGGCTCAGGCGGCGGCCGTCACGAGCGACACCACGGCCGCCACCGCCCTGCTCACCGGCTACACCAAGGACGCCCATGTCACGGGTGTCACCATCACGCCCGGCACCCGCACCGGCGACAAGGTCCCCTTCTCGGTGAAGGGCACGGTCACCTACAAGGGCGACAGCAAGCCGCTGGCGTACACGAGTTCGCTGACCGTCGTACGGAACAAGGAGACCGGCAAGCCGCAGGTCGACTGGCACTCCGCCGTCGTCCACCCGGACCTCGAGGACGGCGACACCCTGGTCACCGGCGAGTCGGGCACGCCCCCGGTGAAGGCCTACGACCGTGACGGCGGCGAGCTGACGACGGCCCGGTACCCGTCGCTCGGCCCGGTCCTGGACGGCCTGCGCGAGAAGTACGGCAAGATCGCCGGCGGCAAGGCGGGCGTCGAGCTGGACGTGGTGCGCGGCAAGGCGTCGCAGAAGGCCAAGCTCTCCGACAAGACGCTGCTGACCCTGACCAAGGGCACGCCCGGCAAGGTGAAGACGACCCTGAGCCCCACCTTCCAGGCGGCGGCCGAGCGGCAGGTCGCCACGCAGGACCGTTCCTCGGTCGTCGTCATGCGTCCCTCGACCGGCGAGATCCTGGCCGTGGCGAACCACAACCCCGGTTTCAACGTGGCCTTCCAGGGCTCCCTCGCCCCCGGCTCCACGATGAAGATCATCACCTCGACGATGCTGTTCGAGAAGAAGCTCGTCACGCCGAGCTCGTCGCACCCCTGCCCCAAGACGTACAAGCTCGCCGGGTGGACCTTCCACAACGACGACGACTCCGAGATCAAGCAGGGCAGCTTCATGCTCAGCTTCGGCGCCTCCTGCAACAACGCCTTCATCAACTTCGCCCCGAAGCTCTCCAACAGCGACCTGACCCAGGAGGCCCAGCAGGTCTACGGCCTCGGCATGAACAACTGGGCCATCGGTGTGCCGACCTTCGACGGCTCCGTCCCGGTGCAGAGCGGCGCCCAGATGGGTGCCTCGCTGATCGGCCAGGGCGGGGTGCGGATGAACCCGCTGAACATGGCCTCGGTGTCGGCGACGGTCGAGTCCGGTGTCTTCCGCCAGCCGTACCTGGTCTCCCCCGACGTGGACAAGCGCACCCTGGCCAAGGCCTCGCGCACCATGTCGGCCCAGACCCAGGGCTGGCTGAAGGAGGTCATGCGCTACACGGCCGGATACGGTACGGCGTCCAAGGCGATGGCCGGGGTCACCGGCGACGTCGGCGCCAAGACGGGCTCGGCGGAGGTCGACGGCCAGAAGAAGCCGAACGGCTGGTTCACCGCGTACCGGGGCGACCTCGTGGCGGCGGGCGTGGTGCAGGCCGGCGGTCACGGCGGTGACACCGCGGGGCCGATCGTGGCGGCACTGCTGAAGATGGGCTGACCGGGCCGGTCGGCAGAGCGGCGATACCAGGCTGCCGGGTCAGTGGGCCAGGTCGGTCAGTGGGTCACGGGGGCGGTGGCCATGTACGTCCGCCGCAGAAACCTGAGCAGCGCCTTCGTCTCGAACTGGACCACCGAGACGCCCTGCGCCCCATGGAACTCGACCACGGCCTGCACCCGGCCGCACGGCCAGACCCGGACCTCTCCGCTGCCGGCCGGGGCGCGCAGCCCCTGTTCGAGGAGGGAGCGCGAGAAGGTCCATTCGTGCGCCCCGGGCAGGTCGACCCGTACCGAGCGCGGGTCTGCCTCGGGGTCGTAGCGCAGCACGACGGGGATCGTCTCGTCCTCGGGTATCTCGGCATCCGTGACGATGTGGGCTCGGGCGTACTGTTCGACTACAGACATCGTGACGGCCCTCTCACGCTGCGTGACCTGTGCGGAAGCTGTGCGTCCACCCCTTTCCAATGTCGCACATTTTCCGGAGCACGCCCCTTGGGGTGGGGCGCCCGGCGGACCAGCCGTTCCACCACCGTCCGACTGCCGGCGACTGTTTAGTTCTTGCAATAGCTTCGCAATAACCATCTATGATCGAACGGTGCATGTTCCTGACGGATTCATCGACGCGCCCACCTCCGCCGCGACCGGCGTGCTCGCCGCCACCGCGGTCGCCGTGAGCCTGCGCGGCGCGCGCCGGGAGCTCGACGAGCGGACCGCGCCCCTCGCCGGACTGGTGGCGGCGTTCATCTTCGCCGTGCAGATGCTCAACTTCCCGGTCGCCGCCGGGACCAGCGGCCATCTGCTGGGCGGCGCGCTCGCCGCGATCCTGGTCGGGCCGTACACGGGCGTGCTGTGCGTGTCCGTTGTCCTGCTCATGCAGGGCATCCTGTTCGCGGACGGCGGGCTGACCGCGCTCGGCGTGAACATCACCGACATGGCGATCGTCACGACGGTCGTCGGGTACGCCGCCTTCCGCGTCCTGGTGAGGGTGCTGCCCCGAGGCCGCCGCTCGATCACGGCCGCCTCCTTCGTCGCCGCGCTGCTCTCCGTTCCGGCCGCCTCGGTCGCGTTCACGTTCCTCTACGCCGTCGGGGGCACGACCGACGTCTCCATCGGCAAGGTCGCCACCGCGATGATCGGTGTGCATGTGCTGATCGGGATCGGGGAGGCGGCGATCACGGCGCTGACGGTGGGCGCGGTGATCGCCGTGCGCCCCGACCTCGTCCACGGGGCGCGCGGTCTGGAGCAGCGGCTCAAGTTGCGCGTGAACGGCGCGCTCGTGGACGTGCCGGCCCCCGACGGGCCGCGCACGGCCTCCGATGGGGCGCGCACGGCGCTCGTCGCGGCGCGCACCTCACGGCGCGCGCTGTGGATCACCGGTCTCGCGACCTCCCTGCTCCTCGCCGGCTTCGTCAGCTTCTACGCCTCCTCGAACCCCGACGGCCTGGAGAAGGTCGCCCGCGACCAGGGCATCGACCGCACGACCGAAGAGCACGCGTCGGCCGACTCCCCGCTCGCCGACTACGGGGTCAAGGATGTCGAGAACGCCCGCCTGTCCGGGGGGCTGGCGGGCGTGATCGGCGTGGGCGTGACCGTGGTCGCGGGGAGCGCGGTCTTCTGGACCGCGCGCCGGAGGCGTACGCCCGGCGCCCCGCCCACGGCGCCAGCGTCGCCCACGAGCACGAGCGCCGTCTGAGATGGGCGCGGGACACGCACACCGGCTCTACCGGCACGGACACTCCCCCGTGCACTCCCTGCCGCCCCACACCAAGCTGGCGGCCGCCTTCGCCTTCGTGGTGATCGTGGTGTCGACGCCCCGGGAGGCGATGTGGGCGTTCGGCCTGTACGCCGTCCTCCTGGGCGTCGTCGCGCATCACGCGCGGGTGCCGGCCGCCTTTGTCCTCAAGCGGCTGTTGATCGAGGCGCCGTTCGTGGCGTTCGCGGTGCTGATGCCGTTCGTGGCGGAGGGCGAACGGGTCGACGTCCTGGGCCTGTCGCTGAGCGTGAACGGCCTGTGGGGCGCGTGGAACGTCCTCGCCAAGGGCACCCTCGGCGTCGCCACGTCGGTGTTGCTCGCCTCCACCACCGAACTGCGCGCACTGCTCCTAGGCCTGCAGCGGTTGAAGCTCCCGCCCCTCCTCGTCCAGATCGCGTCCTTCATGATCCGCTACGGCGATGTCATCAACGACGAGATGCGGCGCATGCGGATCGCACGGGAGTCGCGCGGGTTCGAGGCGCGGGGCGTGAAGCACTGGGGGGTGCTCGCCAAGAGCGCGGGCGCCTTGTTCATCCGCTCCTACGAGCGCGGGGAGCGTGTGCACCTGGCCATGGTCAGTCGTGGGTACGCCGGCTCCATGCCGGTCATCGACGAGGTGACCGCATCCCGCGCGCAGTGGTCGTACGCCCTCGCGCTCCCCGTCGCCGCCCTCGCCGTCTGCCTGCTGGGATGGACCCTGTGACACCTGAGACACCTGAGATACCTGAGACACCTGAGATGCCTGAGATGCCTGAGATGCCTGCGCCTGCGTCTGTGACACCTTCGCTGGAAGTGGCCGGCCTGGCCTTCGCGTACCCCGACGGCCACCAGGCCCTGTTCGGCGTGGACTTCTCCGTGGCACGCGGCGAACGGGTCGCGCTGCTCGGTCCGAACGGCGCCGGCAAGACGACCCTCGTGCTGCATCTCAACGGCATCCTGACCGGCGGCGCGGGCACGGTGACGGTCGCCGGACTGCCCGTCGGCAAGCGGCACATGGCGGAGATCAGGCGCCGGGTCGGCATCGTCTTCCAGGACCCGGACGACCAGCTGTTCATGCCGACGGTCCGCGAGGACGTGGCGTTCGGCCCCGCGGCGGCCGGCGTGCGCGGCGCGGAGCTGGAGGCGCGCGTCGACCGGGCGCTGGAGCAGGTCGGCATGGGCGGGTTCAAGGACCGGCCCCCGCACCACCTCTCCTTCGGCCAGCGCCGCCGGGTCGCCGTCGCGACGGTCCTCGCCATGGAGCCGGAGATCCTCGTCCTGGACGAGCCGTCCTCCAACCTCGACCCCGCGTCCCGCCGCGAACTGGCCGACATCCTGCGCTCGCTGGACGTGACGGTCCTGATGGTCACCCATGACCTCCTGTACGCCCTGGAGCTGTGCCCGCGCTCCCTGATCCTCAGCGAGGGCGTCATCGCCGCGGACGGCGGGACCGGCGAACTCCTCGCCGACGACGCCCTGATGCGGGCGCACCGCCTGGAGCTGCCGTTCGGCTTCGATCCCCGTTCGGTGACGGCGAACCTGCCCCGTCCGTGACAATGGGCGCGTGACGAACGAGGACCATACGGCGGCCGAGGGCTCGCTCCTGCTCGACGACCAGCTGTGCTTCGCGCTCTACGCGGCGCAGCGCGCGGTGACCGCCGCGTACCGTCCGGTGCTGGAGGAACTCGGCCTCACCTACCCGCAGTACCTCGTGCTGCTCGTCCTGTGGGAGCGCGGCGAGACCACGGTGAAGGAGCTGGCGGCGGCCCTGCGGCTGGACTACGGCACGGTGTCCCCGTTGCTCAAACGGCTGGAGAGCGCCGGGGTGGTGCGCCGGGAGCGCGCGGCACACGACGAGCGCTCGGTGCTCGTCGCGTGCACGGGGCGCGGAGAGGAACTGAGGGAGCGCGCGGCGCGCGTCCCCGGCGCGCTCCTCTCCGCGACCGGCCTCGGCGACCATGAGGTCGCGAGGTTGCGCGAGGAGTTGCGGGAGCTCGCGGAAAGGGCGCACCAGGCGGCCGAGCGCCCCCATTGAACCGAGCACCACCCTTTGGACGGCCACGACCCTGGAACCGACCACTTCCCTGGAACCGAGCACGCCCCTGGAATCGAGTACGTCCACGGGAACCTCCAGCCGCTCCGCCCACGTTGACCGGATGACTGACGGAACACGGGTGACGGGGGTGTCTGCTCAGTGGGCAGGAGTGCCGCCGGGTCGCGGACTGCCGGGTCAGAAAAACCCGCTCGCCGAAGGTTCGTAGCCCACGCCCCTCACCTCGGGTTACCCCGGGTTATTACCCCCGGGTAGAAAGCACTCACCTACCGGCCGGTACCTTGTGCACGATGTACTTGTGGGCAATTCTCCGGGGGGAGACCAAGCCATGACCGAGGGCGCCGCCATCGACACCCGTCCGACGAAGATCACGTTCGTCGCCGAGGCCACCGCGCACGGTGGCCGGGACGGCTATGTCACCAGCCAGGACGGCCAGATCGAGCTGAAGGTGGCGATGCCCCCGGAGCTCGGCGGAGACGGCAACGGCACCAACCCCGAGCAGCTGTTCGCGGCCGGCTACAGCTCCTGCTTCCACAACGCCCTGATCCTCGTGGGCAACCGCGAGGGCTACGACCTGACCGGCTCCACCGTCGCCGCGAAGGTCGGGATCGGCCCCAACAAGCACCGCGGCTACGGTCTCGCGGTCGCGCTCAGCGTCTCGCTCCCGATCCTCGACGCGGGCATCGCGGCAAAGCTGGTGGACGCGGCCCATGAAGTCTGCCCGTACTCGAACGCCACCCGCGGGAACATCGACGTGACGATTCTGCTTGGGTGAGTGGGGAGTGTCGGTAGGCATTCCCCTGCACTCGCGGGCAGGAGGAGCACGGGCGTGGACGTGAACGGTGCGGTCGCCGAGGGCTTCGAGCCGGTCAGGGAAGCGTTCGTACGGAACTTCGAGGCGCTCGGGGACCGGGGCGCGGCGGTAGCCGTGTACCGGGACGGGCACAAGGTCGTCGATCTGTGGGGCGGCACCCAGGACGTCGACGGCACCGAGCCCTGGCAGCGCGGCACCGCGCAGATCGTGCGCTCGGCGACCAAGGGCGTGGCGGCCGCCGTACTCCTGCTGCTGCACCAGCGTGGAGAGCTGGACCTGGACGCGCCGGTCGGTGAGTACTGGCCGCAGTTCAAGGCGGCCGGCAAGGAGCGCACGCGGGTGTGGCACCTGCTCGCGCACCGGACCGGTGTACCCGTACTCGACACCCCGCTGACCCCGGCGCAGGCGGCCGACCCCGTCCTGGGCGCCGAGGCGGTCGCCGCACAGGCGCCGGCGTGGGAGCCGGGAGCGGACCACGGGTATCACGCGCAGACGTACAGCTGGCTGACCGGCGAGCTGGTGCGGCGGGTCACCGGGCGCGGGATCGGCGAGTGGATCGCGGCGGAGATCACCGGCCCGGTCGGGGCGGACTTCTGGCTCGGACTGCCGTACGCCGAGCAGGCGCGCGTCGGCCGGGTCGCGCAGCTGGACGAGCCGCCGGTCGACCCCCACGGCCTGCGCGCCCGCCCCAAGCGCGCCGTCTCCGAGGCCTACGCCGACCCCGGCTCCCTCACCCGCCGCGCCTTCGCCGCGATCACGCCGCTCCCCGACGAGAACGACCCCGAGTACCGCGCCGCCGCCCTCCCCGCCTCCAACGGCATCGCCACGGCGGACGGTCTGGCCCGTTTCTACGCGTCTCTCGTCGGCGAAGTGGACGGCGGGACCCGTCTGTTCACACCGGAGACCGTGGAGCTGGCGCGTACCGAGCGCAGCGCCGGGCCGGACCGTGTGCTGGTGGTGCACACCCGGTTCGGCCTCGGCTACATGCTGCACGGAGCGGCCTCACCGCTCCTCGCCCCCACCTCCTTCGGCCACCCGGGCCGCGGCGGCGCCCTCGGCTTCGCCGACCCCGAGTCGGGCATCGCCTTCGGCTATGTGACCAACGGCTTCAGGAAGAGCGTGACAGCGGACCCACGGGCCCAGGCGCTGGTACGGGCGGTGCGGGGGGTCGTAGGCCCGTAGTGGAGCGGTCGCGGTGCACGGTGGGCCAGTGACGCGTGTAGTGCACGTGTAGTGCACAGTGTTATGTGACATAACACTGTGCACTACACGTTAATCGGATGCGACGTCCGCCCGGACGCCGAGTCGATCTCCCCGTGCGCCTTGGTCAGCAACTGCATCGCGATCTCGTTGAGGGCCCGTGCGCCGGCGATCTCCTCGCCCACCCTCGGCTGAGGGGAGTCCGTGTGGTGCCGGGCCGCGTGGCCGTGTGCCCGCACCTCGGTCCCGTCCGGCAGCCGCACCAGCGCGACCGCCTCCGTGTGCTGCTCGTCCTCCCGGAACTCCAGTTCGATGTGCCATCCCACAGTGGTGTGCATCATGACGATCACCTCCGGAACACCTGCTTCCAGAGTGCTCCTCGGCGGGCCCGTACGCACGACGTTCCGGGGTCAGGGTGTCTCCGGGGCGAGTATGAAGATGCCGGCGACCTTCTCGTCCGTGTCGAACGCGACCCGGGCCTTCATGTCGCCGGCCTCGTAGCGCAGCGGGACGTCGACGACCGTGTGGTCGCCGATGCGGCGGACGAACGGCTCGGCCTCGCCGAAGCCCTCGAAGGCGCCGACCAGTCCGGCGACCGTGGCGAGGCCGCTGCCCCGCACCTCGTCGGTGAACGCGGCGAGGACCTCGTCGTTGAAGGACCGCCGGGCCCGCTCCATGCGGCCTTCCAGGACGTCCTCGACGATGCCGACGGCGCGTTCGGCGGCGTCGGTCATGTGCACCGTCTTGTCCATGGGCTCTCCCGTCCGGGGATCGATGGGCTTGCCGAACCTCTGGAAGGCGGCCTGGCGGGTGACGCCGAGCAGGTCCCCGATCTCCTGCCAGGTGTGTCCGGCGTCCCGGGCCTGCTGCACACAGAGCCTGAGCACCTGCTCCGCCATGTCGTCGACGTCCCTGGAGCGCCGGACCAGGTCGAGATAGGCCGGCGGCGCGAGCGGACTGCCCAACGCCCCGGCCAGGACCGAGGACCGCTCGGCCAGCAGGGCGCTCAACTCGGAGAGGGACGGCGAGGTTTCGGGCACACGTAAAGGATGCCTTTACAGCCCATCGCCGTCAAGGGATCCTTTACAACGCTCCTTCCCCGCGCTCCGCGCTCTGCACTCTGAACCCCATCACGGCCATCCACCCACCCCCGGACCTCCTACCCGGCGTGCAGCATCAGCCCGATCCCCACCACCAGCAGCCCGGCTGCGGCGATCCGCGGTGTGCCGAACCGCTCCTTGAAGAACAGGGCGCCGATCGCCGCGCCCACGATGATCGACGACTCGCGCAGGGCGGCCACAGGCGCCAGCTCGGCCTTGGTCTGGGCCCACAGGACGAGGCCGTACGCCAGCACGGACAGGGCGGCGCCCAGCAGTCCCAGGGCGGCGAACGGCCGTAGCGTGCCCACCAGCCGGCCACGCAGACGGTGGGCCGCGTACGCCGGGAGGAAGACGCCCTGCACCGCCATCAGCCAGGCGATGTACCCGAGGGACGACCCCGAGGCCCGTACCCCCAGCCCGTCCACGACGGTGTACGAGGCGATGGTGAGCCCGGTCGCGAGGGCGGCGCCGATCGCGGCCCAGTTGGGCCGGCGTCCCCGCAGCCCCCACAGCGCGACACCGGTCAGGCCCGCGCAGGACAGCGCGATACCGGCGGCGGCCCAGCCGTCGGGGACCTCATGGGCGAAGACCGCCGCGAGCACGGTGACCACGAGGGGCGCGGTGCCGCGTGCGATCGGGTACGCCTGACCGAAGTCGCCCAGCCGGAAGGACCGCATCAGCAGTACGTAGTACGCGATGTGGATGAGCGAGGAGCCGAGGAGGTACGGCCACGCGGCGGCCCTCGGGAACGCCGTGAACGGCGCCATCGCCAGCCCGATGAGCATGCCGCCGCCGGCGATCAGGGTGAAGCCGACCAGCTTGTCGGTGATCTGGTGGGCGATCGCGTTCCAGCTGGCGTGGGTGACCGCGGCGAGCAGGACGGCCGCGGCGACGAGCGGGGTCACGAGGCCGGCTCGCGCACATCCACGAGGGTCGCGCCCGCGTGGGCGATCAAGTCCTTGGGCTCCATCGGGAACACGGCGTGCGGATTCCCGGCCGCGGCCCACACCACGTCGTGCGCGAGCAGCGAACGATCGGCGAGCACACGGGTCTTCGTACGGTGCCCGAAGGGCGGCACCCCGCCGATGGCGTACCCGGTCGCCTCCCGTACGACGTCCGCCTGAGCCCGGGTGACCTTCCCGGCGCCGAGTTCCCGCCGTACCCGCTCGACGTCCACCCGGGAGGCGCCGTCCATGAGGACCAGCACCGGGACGCCGTCGGCCGCGAAGATCAGGGACTTGCAGATCTCGCTGAGCTCGCACCCGATCGCGGCCGCGGCCTCGGCGGCGGTGCGGGTCGCGTCCGGGAAGCGGCGGATACGGGTGTGCAGGTCGTCCAGGCCCAGTTCGCGCAGGGCGTCGGCGAACCGGGGGTGGGCTCCGGAGCTGTCGGCGGTCGTCATGCACGGCACGCTAGCGGCCGATGTCCGGTGCAGGCGACCGAGTTCCCCCGGGCTCGGCGTCCTCCACGAAGTAGCTGTCGTGATGGGTCCTGGCGCCCGCGAACCGTGCTCCCGACTCCACCTTGTAGAGGCCGAACTCACCGCCGGTGGACTTGGTTGGTGGCCAGGTGGTGGGTCGAGGACCGCCTGGTGACGAGATGTCGGCGGGGGTGTCGGCGGGCCGGAAGACCGCGCTCACCTCGCCCTTGTCGCCGTGAAAGCGGTCCGCCGGGTACTCCGGGTCCTCGGGGAACGACATGCCGCACTCCTCACCTCGGGTGTCCGCGCCCCATCCCGATCCGCGCCCCGGGGGCCCGCATCGGGCCGGGGCACCAACCCCCACGGAACCCTCACCCTCGCCCTGGCAGGACACTCAGCCGCCGAAGCCGACCGCCTTCGTCTCCGCGACCGCCGCCGTGCGCCCCGGCGCCCCCTGCCAGCGCCAGTACAGGTTCGTATGGGCGATGACCTGGTCCGGGGGCGGTGCCCCCCACTCGCTGTTGTCGTTCGTCGTGTGCGCGTCGGCGACCAGCGTGACGTCGTAGCCCCGGACGAACGCGCCGTGGATCGTGGAGCGGATGCACGCGTCCGTCTCCGCGCCGGTCACCACCAGGTGGCCGACCGCCGCCGCGGCCAGGGCCTCTTCCAGGTCCGTGCCCTCGAAGGAGTCGCCGTAGCCCTTGTGGATGAGGGGTTCCGAGTCACGGCGGGGCAACTCGGGGACGTACTGCCAGTCCTCGCTGTCCTTCGGCAGGCCCTCGTCGGAGTGCTGGACCCAGATGACCGGAACCCCCTCCACCCGGGCCTTGTCGACAAGCGCCGCGATGTTCGCGACTACCGCGTCCCGTTCGTGCGCGGACGCCACGACGCCCTGCTGGACGTCGATCACCAGCAGGGCGGTGTTGGGTCGTGCGGTCAATGTGGTCATGTCCGGCAGGCTAGCCCCGGCCACTGACAATCGCCTCGGGCTCGGGCTCGGCCGTGGCCTCGGGCTCGGCCGTGGCCTCGGGCTCGGCCGTGGCCTCGGGCTCGGCCGTGGTCTCGGCCTCAGCCGTGGTCTCGGCCGTAGTCCCGGCCTCAGGCCCACGGCGTCTGTGCGACCTGCTCCTGTCGCGTCGTCTCCGTCCGCTTCCGGCGGCCGGAGACCAGCCCGCCCGCCGCTCCCAGCGACACCAGGCCCATCATCGCGGCGGCGAGGATGCCCTTGACGCCGTCCATGGTGAAGTACATGGCGACCGCGGTCCCGCCGTTGAAGAGGAACAGGAACCACAGTGTGCCGGGGCGGCCCAGGAACGCCTTGATCTTCGGCTTCTTCGCGATCCGCGAGCCCGCGAGCAGCGCGATCACCGTGCCGACCGCGGTGACGACGTTCTTCTGGGTGCTGTCGTCGATGACGGCGCCCGAGCCCGCGCTCGCGGCGAGGCCGACCACGAAGAGCTGCCAGAGGATCAGGTCGCCGATGAAGCGCTTGACGCGGGCGAAGGGGGAGGAGACGGCGGGCTTGACGGACTTGGCGTGCTTCACGGGAGGGGCCTTCCGGGCGGGAGGTGAGGGGCGGGACGCGGGTTTCGGGGTCTCTTCGACCCGTCGTCAACGATCCCGTCCGGCGCTCTCCGCAACGAGGGAGCGGCCTCCCGAACAGGGGGTGTAGCCCGCTACACCCCGCAGCCGTCCGGAAGGCCGCTCCCCGCTCAGCGGGACGTCACGCCCGCACCAGCTCCCTGTCCTCGTCCGCGTCCGTCCCCTTCGCGTCGCCGTCGGCCAGGTCCTTCAGGCCCTCGCCCTCGACGTCGACGTTGGGCAGCGCCCGGTCCAGCCACTTCGGCAGCCACCAGGCACGCCGTCCGAGCAGCGCCAGCACGGCCGGGACGATCGCCATGCGTACCACGAACGCGTCGAAGAAGACGGCGATCGCGAGGCCGAAGCCGATCATCTTGATCATGGACTCGCTGGAGGAGATGAAGCCTCCGAAGACGGCCATCATGATGACCGCGGCGGCGCCCACGACCCGTGCGCTGTGCCGGAAACCGGTCACCACGGCCTGGCCGGGGGTCTCGCCGTGGACGTAGGCCTCCCGCATCCGTGTCACGAGGAACACCTCGTAGTCCATCGCGAGACCGAAGACCACGCCCACCATGAAGATCGGCATCATCGACATGATCGGGCCGGTCTGTTCGACGCCCAGGAGTCCGCCGAGCCAGCCCCACTGGAAGACCGCGACCACGGCGCCGAGCGCGGCGAGCACGCTGAGCAGGAAGCCGAGCGCCGCCTTGAGGGGCACGAGGATCGAGCGGAAGACCGCGATCAGCAGCAGGAACGCCAGGCCGACCACCAGGCCGAGATACGGGATCAGCGCGTCGTTCAGCTTCTGCGAGAAGTCGATGTTCATGGCCGTGGTGCCGGTGACCAGGACCTTCGCGTCGGTGGCCGAGGTGATGTCCGCGCCCTTGTCGCGGATCGCGTGGACCAGGTCCTCGGTCTGCACGGAGGACGGCTTGGAGCCGGGTATCACGGTGATCGTCGCGGTGTCGCCGGCCTTGTTGAAGACCGCCGGGGTGACGGTGACGACGTCCTTGAGGTCCTTGATGTCGTCGGACACCCTGGTGGCGGCCGCCTTGGGGTCGTCGCTGTTCTTCGCGTCGACCACGATCATCAGGGGGCCGTTGAAGCCGGGCCCGAAGCCCTCCGACAGCAGGTCGTACGCCCTGCGCTGGGTGGTGGAGGTGGGCTGGGAGCCGTCGTCGGGCAGGCCCAGTTCGAGCTGGGTGGCGGGGAGCGCGATCGCGCCGAGGCCGACCACGCCGAGCAGCAGTACGGCGGCCGGGCGGCGGACCACGAAGCTGGCCCAGCGCTCGCCCAGACCGAGCTTCTTCGGGGTGTCCGCCTTCTGGGTCTTCTTCCCCCGGCGCTTCTCGCCCGCCGGCCTGACCTTCCTGCCCGCGTAGCCGAGCATCGCCGGGATCATGGTGAGCGCGATGAGGACGGCGACGACGACGGTGCCGGCCGCGGCGAGGCCCATCTTGGTCAGCATGGGTACGTTGACCACCGCGAGGCCCGCGAGGGCGATCACGACCGTCAGGCCCGCGAAGACCACCGCCGAGCCCGCGGTGCCGGTGGCGCGGCCGACCGCCTCCTCGCGGGAGCGGCCCTCGGCCAGTTCGCCGCGGTAGCGGGAGACGATGAACAGCGCGTAGTCGATGCCGACCGCCAGGCCGATCATCAGGGCGAGCGTGGACGTCGTGTCGCCGAGGTCCAGTGCGTTGGCCAGGGCCGTGATGGTGGAGACTCCGATGCCCACGCCGATGATCGCCGTCAGCAGGGGGAGTCCGGCCGCGACCAGGGAGCCGAGCGTGACGACCAGGACCACGGCCGCGATGGCGAGGCCGACGACCTCGCCGGCCGCCCCGGGTTCGGCGCCGGCCTGCAGCGCGTCACCGCCGATCTCGACGGTCAGTCCGGCGTCCCGCGCGTCCTGCGCGGCCTCCTTCAGGGCGTCCCGGGAGGCGTCCTTGAGCTCCATCCCGGAGACGTCGTAGCGGACGGACGCGTAGGCGACCGTGCCGTTCTTGCTGACGGCGTTCGCCTTGTAGGGGTCGGCGACGGAGGTGACCTCGGAGCCGTCGGACAGCTCCTTGACCGTCTTCTCGACGATCGCCTTGTTGCCGGCGTCGGTCATCTTCTCGCCGGCGGGTGCCTTGAAGACGACCCGGCCGGTCGCGCCGTCGGCGCTGGCGCCGGGGAACCGCTGCTCCAGCAGGTCGAAAGCCTTCTGTGCTTCCGTGCCCGGGATCGAGAAGGAGGTGGAGCCGGCGGCGGGCGCACTCGCCGCGCCGGCCCCGGCGAGGGTCAGCAGCGCCACCCAGAACAGGGCGACGAAGTGCCGTCGCCGGAAGGCGAAGCGGCCGAGTTTGTACAGGAACGTGGCCATGGAGATGTGACTCCCGGTCAGGTCGTGGGCATGAGGACAGGGGTGATCACCCGGTGGGGGAGGACAGGGGTGACCGTCCCGACGACTTGAGCGGTGACGTCAGGCGGGGAGAACGAGAAGGGGAGGGGTCAGGCGCGGAGGGCGGGTAGGACCACCGCGTCGATGTACGAGGTCAGGAAGGCCTGGGTCGGCGGCTGCTCGTCGATCATTCCGCGGGCGGCGAACGCGCCGATCATCATGTGCACGATGAAGCCGATCGCCGGGTTGTCCGCGCGGATCTCGCCCCGGTCGATCGCCCGTTGCAGGACGGCGCGGAACTCCGCCATCTCGGGCTCCACCAGGTGCTCCTTGAACGCCCTCAGGAGATCCTCGTTGCTGTGGATGGCCATGGCCAGGCCCCGCATGAGGGCGGAGTTGGCCTCCATCTCGCAGTCGTCGGACCGCAGGGTGAGGGCGTGCAGGTCGCCGCGGAGCGATCCGGTGTCGGCGACTTCGAGGGAGCCGGGCTTGTTGTGCCG
Source organism: Streptomyces sp. NPDC005648 (assembly GCF_040605395.1). NCBI lineage: Bacteria > Bacillati > Actinomycetota > Actinomycetes > Kitasatosporales > Streptomycetaceae > Streptomyces > Streptomyces sp. NPDC005648. The sequence continues at coordinate 124,423 of NZ_JBEXCS010000004.1, forward strand.
CACCGCCTTGGCGACCAGTTCGGCCTTGCCGCCCCACTGGCGGTAGAGCGTGGCCTTGCTGGACTTGGTGCGGGCCGCCACGGCGTCCATGGTGAGGGCGTCGTAGCCGACCTCCCGGAGCAGGTCGAGCACGGCCTCGTACAGCTCGGCCTCGCGCTCGGGCGTGATCCGACTGCGACGCGCCGTTGCGACCTCAGTCATGCGATTCACCTTCCCGCTCGGGACATTCCTTCTTCGTACCTCCATGAAGATACCCTGAGACAGTTCGAAACGAAACCGTTTCGTACGTGTCCTGCCTCACGATCGTGAAGCGCGCATAAGAAGCGGACGACGGGACACGCACAGACGCGGACGAAACGCCACGCGCAGATACGGACGAAGTGGCACGCACGAGTTGCCCGGCCCCTGATGCCGGAAAAGCATGGGGAGGTGAGCTATCTGCGCCTGCCGCACCTGAGCGGTGACCTGTTGTGCTTCGTGGCCGAGGACGACCTGTGGCTGGCCCGTCTGGACAGCCCGGACCGCGCCTGGCGCCTCACCGTCGACCGTACGAAGACCGGCCACCCGCGCTTCTCGCCGGACGGCGGCACGATCGCGTACACGAGCTGGCGGAGTCTGGTCCCCGAGATCCATGTCGTCCCCGTGGACGGCGGACCGGGCAGACAGCTCACCCACTGGGGGTCGGCGGACACCCAGGTGTGCGGCTGGACCCCCGCCCAGCAGGACAAGGGGGGAGCCATCCTGGCCGTCGCCTCCCACGGCGAACCCTTCTCCTACTTCACCTGGGCCTACAAGGTCTCCCCCGACGGCGACCCCGGCCGCAAGCTCCCCTGGGGCCCGGTCTCCGACATCCAGGTCGCCGACATCGACGGCGAGCGCCGAACCCTGCTGCTCACCGGCACCCCGCCGCATGAACCGGCCGCCTGGAAGCGGTACCGGGGCGGCGCGACGGGACGCCTGTGGCTGCACGGCGAACGCCTCCTGGCCGACCTCGAAGGCCATCTCCACTCCCCCATGTTCGTCGGCGGCCGCATCGCCTTCCTCTCCGACCACGAGGGCGTCGGCAACCTCTACTCCTGCGCCTACGACGGCTCCGACCTGCGCCGCCACACCGACCACGACGCCTTCTACGCCCGGCACGCCGCCAGCGACGGCACCCGCGTCGTCTACCAGTGCGCCGGCGACCTGTGGCTCGTCGACGACCTGAGCTCCGAGCCACGCAGACTCGACGTACGGCTGGGCGGACCGCGCGCGGGGCGCAGGCCGTACCAGGTGCCGGCCGCCCAGCACGTGGACGGCGTCTCGGTCGACGAGACGGGCCGCGCGAGCGCCGTCGTCGTACGCGGCAGCCTGTACTGGCTGACCCACCGCGACGGACCCGCCCGTACGATCACCGACACCCCCGGCGTACGGGTCCGGCTCCCGGAGATGCTCGGCTCGGTCGGCCAGGTCGCCTACGTGACCGACGCGGAGGGCGAGGACGCGGTCGAGATCGCCTACCTTCCGCGCGCGACCGGCGACCGGGAACCCCGCCGTCTGGCCTCCGGCGGACTGGGCCGGGTCCTGGAGCTGATCTCCGACCCGATGGGCGAACGCATCGCCCTCGCCGCGCACGACGGACGGGTGCTGCTGATCACCGTGTCCGACGATGCGGCTACCGCCGCGGGCACGGAGGACTCCAACGGCGAGGTCACCGAGCTGATCCGCTCGATCAACGGCCCGGTCCGCGACCTCGCCTTCTCTCCGGACGGGGCATGGCTGACATGGTCGCATCCGGGCATCGGCCGCTCCCTGCGCCAGATCAAGATGGCGCGCATAAAGGACAGACTGATCGTCGACGTCACCAACGGCCGCTTCGAGGACGAGAACCCGGTGTTCACCAGGGACGGCCGCTATCTGGCGTTCCTGTCGTGGCGCGGCTTCGACCCGGTGTACGACGTCCACACCGGGGATTTGTCCTTCCCGCTGGGCTGCCGCCCGTACCTGGTGCCCCTGTCCTCGGCCACGCCCTCCCCCTTCGCGCTGACGCCGGAGGGTCGGCCGGCCGCCGGCGGTCTGGACCCGCTGGAGGAAGAGGAGGGCGACGGCGCGGTGACCGTCGAGATCGAGGGCCTGGAGAGCCGGGTCACCCCCTTCCCGGTCACCGCCTCCAAGTACTCGGCGCTGTACCCGGTGGCGGGTGGCGGACTGGTCTGGCTGCGCTGGCCGATCTCGGGCGCGCTCGGCGAGACGTTCGCCAACCCGGACGACACCAGCGGCCGGCCGACGCTGGAGTACTTCAACATCAGCAAGGCGAAGAAGTCCGAACTCGTGGACCACCTGGACTGGTTCGCGGTGAGCGGCGACGGCAGCAGACTGGTGGTCGTCGACGAGGACGATCTGCGCGCGGTCCCGTCCGCCGAGTCCGGGGACGGCGACACGACGGTCTGGATCGACCTGCGCCGCATTCTGCACGAGGTCGATCCGGCGGCGGAGTGGCGCCAGTCGTACGAGGAGGCGGGCCGGCTGATCCGGGCGTACTTCTGGGACCCGGGGATGTGCGGGGTCGACTGGGAGGCGGTCCTCGACCAGTACCGCCCGCTGGTCGAACGGGTCGCCTCCCCCGACGAGTTCGCGGACCTGCTCCGCGAGGTCCTGGGCGAACTGGGCACCTCCCACGCCTATGTCACCGCGGCCCGCCGCAACGAGGGCCCGCCGCACTACCAGCGCCGGCAGGGCCTGCTGGGCGCCAACTTCGTGCGCAGGGAGGAGGGCTGGGTGGTCCGGCGGATCCTCCCGGGCGACTCGTCGGACTCCAAGGCACGCTCACCGCTGGCGGGCACGGGCATCCGCGAGGGCGCCGTCCTCACCCATGTGGACGGCCGCCCGGTGGACCCGGCGACGGGCCCGTACCCCCTGCTGGCAGGTGCGGGCGGCACGACCGTGGAACTCACCTTCACCCCGGCGGAGGGCGAGGCGGGCGGCTCCCGCAGGGTCGCCGTGGTGCCCCTGATCGACGAACGTCCGCTCCGCTACCAGGACTGGGTGGCCAAACGCCGTGCCGTCGTACGGGAGTTGAGCGGCGGCCGCTGCGGCTATCTGCACATCCCGGACATGGGCGGTTCGGGCTGGGCCCAGTTCAACCGGGACCTGCGCATGGAGGTCTCGCGCCCGGCCCTGATCGTGGACGTGCGCGGCAACGCGGGCGGCCACATCAGCGAGTTGGTGGTGGAGAAGCTCACCCGCACGATCCTCGGCTGGGACCTGACGAGAAACGCCCAGCCGGTGTCGTACGCCTCCAACGCCCCGCGCGGCCCGGTGGTCGCCCTCGCCGACGAAGCGACCTCCTCCGACGGCGACATGATCACCGCGGCGTTCAAACTCCTCGGGCTGGGGCCCGTGATCGGCCAGCGCACCTGGGGCGGGGTGGTCGGCATGACCGGCCGCCACCGCCTCGGCGACGGGACGGTGATCACGGTCCCGATGAACGCGGCCTGGTTCGACGCCTACGGCTGGGGCGTGGAGAACAGAGGCGTCACTCCGGACCTGGAGATCCTCCGCACCCCCCTGGACTGGGCGGAGGGACGCCACGCCCAGTTGGACGACGCGGTGCGGCTGGCGGTGAACCTGCTGGAGACGAACCCCCCGGCGACACCGCCGGACTACAGCGACGTGCCGGACCGTTCACGACCCAAGTTGCCGCCGCGTAAGGTGTCCTGACGCTGCAGAGTGGGGTGCCCGTCACACACCGGGCACCCCACTCGACTACGGCCGACCGCTACGACTAGACGTCGTAGTCCTGGTCGAGCCGCTCCTGCTCGTCCCGCTCGAGCCGCTCCGGCTCCTCGTCACGCATACGGTCGCGCTCCTGGCCCTGCCGGCCACGCTGCTGGCCCTGCTCGCGGCCCTGCTCCCGGCCCTGTTGGGCCTTCTGCCTGGCCTGCTGCTGCCACTGCTCCGACTGGTCCTGGAACTTGTCCTTCATACCCATGTGGGTTCACTCCCGTGGGGGTGGGGGAAGAGCCCCTGTCCGGGGCCTCGACCAGATTCACACGGGCGGACACAGCGCGCATTTCGATCAGTCACGGTGTGTAGCACGCGCCGCCTCATCGGCCGCCCCACCTGCGCCGACGAGTCCCGAGCCGATGCCCTCCAACCGTGCCCCGAACCGCCGCATCTCCCGTTGCCCGACCGTCCCGATGAGCCCCGGCAGATATCCGCGCACGCCCTGCATCCCGCGCAGCCACCCCTGCCCGTACACATGACTGGACCGCCGCTCGATCCCCGCCACCAGCCGGTCTACGGCCGGCCCCAGCGGATACGTCCTGTTGGCCGGCCAGGGCAGCCGCTGCCGCAGCTCCCGCATGACCTCGTCCTGGTCAGCGCCCCGCACCATGTCCGTGTCGGTCCACGACAGATACCCGACCCCGACCCGCACGCCCTTGTACCCGACCTCGGCCCGCAGACTGTGCGCGTACGCCTCGACCCCCGCCTTGGACGCGCAGTACGCGGTCATCATCGGCGCGGGCGTCATCGCGGCCAACGACGCGATCTGCAGCAGATACCCCCTGCTCTCCACGAGAACAGGCAGAAAAGCACGGGCGGTTACGGCGGACCCGACCAGGTTCACCTCGATCACCCGCCGCCACGCCTCGGGATCGGAGTCCACGAAGGGCCCACCGGTGGCGACACCGGCGTTCGCGACCACGATGTCCACCTTCCCGAAGCGCTCCTTCACCTCACCGGCCACCCGCGCCATCGCCTCGTGGTCGGTGACGTCGGCGTACCAGTGCTCGCTGTCGCTGTGCAGCCGCTCGGACACCTGCTTCAGCTCGTCCGGCTCCAGACCGACCAGCGCCACCTTGGCGCCCCGCGCCGACAACTTCCGCGCCAGCAGCTCCCCCACGCCACGCGCGGCACCCGTGACGACGGCGACCTGTCCTTCGAGGCTGACCCTGCTCATGCGCCCTCCTTGATCGTTGCGTACGTCGTCACAAGCTCCCGGATCCGGCCGCTGACCAGCTCGGGCGCCTCCACCGGGCTCATATGGCCGACGCCCGGCAGCTCCGTGGAGCCCACGCAGTTCGGCAGCGCGGCGACCAGCGCCCGCGCGTGCACCGGCGGCGAGAGCCGGTCCGCCGTCCCGACCACTACGGCCGTCGGCACTCTCAACTCCCGTACGCCGTGGTCGAGGTCGAGCAGGGCCAGCACCTGCGACCAGGCGTGGCGCACCTTGCGCGGACAGGCGTGCACGATCCGCGCGCACGCCTCCACCATGTGCGGAGCCGAACCCGGCCCCATCGTCCCGTACTTGAGGATCCGGCGCGCGACGGGCGTGACCGGCCCCAGCGGCGCCCGCGCCCCGAGAATCCGCCGGGTCAGCCAGGTCCGCAGCCGCCCCGCTCGGATCGGTACGACCGTCGACTCGGCGACCAGCCGCGACGAACCGGTGCTGCACAGCAGCACGGCCGCGGCATGCTCCCGGAACGCCGGCCGCCCGGCCGCCGCCATCACCGTCATACCGCCCATGGAGTGTCCGGCGATCACGGCCTTCTCACCGGGCGCGAGGCTCGCTTTGAGCACGGCTTCGAGGTCGTCGGCGAGTGCCTCGGTGCTGCAGACCGGGCTCGCCGGGCTGCGTCCGTGGCCCCGCTGGTCGTAGGCGATGACCCGGTGGTCGACGGCGAGGTCGCGTATCTGCGCCGCCCAGAAGGCGGTCGAGCAGGTCCAGCCGTGGGCGAGGACGACGGCGGGGGCGCCCTCGGGGCCGTGGATCTCGACGTGCAGCCGGGCGCCGTCGGCGGAGACGGCGACGAGTTCACGGGCGGGGGCGGGAGGGGCGTACGGCCCGGTCCTCACATGCGTCAGACGGCTCACGCGTCCACCTCCGCCTTCCGACCGGAGGCTTCCTCCGTGCCCGCCTCCGCCTTCCGGTCGGCCGCTACCTCCGTGCCCGCCTCCGCCTTCCTGCCGGCGGCCGCGCGCAGGAGTTCGTACTCGCTCAGGTCCACGCGCCGGGTCGCGCGCCGGAACTCGGTGGTCGTACCGGGCCAGATGGTGGTGTTGCGGCCGCTCGCGTCCAGGTACCAGCTGGTGCAGCCGCCGGTGTTCCACACGGTCCGTTCCATGCGCCGCTGCACCCGCGTGTTCCAGGCGGCGACGGCGCTCGGACGGGCGTCGAGCGCGGCGCGACCGCCGAGAACGCCCAACTGCCGTACGAAGTCCGCCATGTAGTTGAGCTGGGACTCGATCATCAGGATCATCGAGGAGTTCCCGAGCCCGGTGTTGGGTCCGATGATCGTCATCCAGTTGGGGAACCCGGCCGCGGACGCGCCGCGCAGCGCCTCCATGCCGCCCTTCCAGGCCTCGGCCAGCGTCCTGCCCTCCGCGCCCACGACCCGCTCGGCGATGGGCATGTCGGTGACGTGGAAGCCCGTACCGAAGATGATGGCGTCGACCTCGGCCTCCGTCCCGTCGGCGGCCACGACGGTCGACCCGCGGATCTCGCTCAGACCGCTCGCCACCACATCGACATTGGGCTCGGCCAGCGCCGGGTAGTACGCGCTGCTCAGCAGGATCCGCTTGCAGCCGATGCGGTAGTCGGGGGTCAACTTGGCGCGCAGCGCGGGGTCCTTGATGGCGCGTGCCATGTTCCGCTTGGCCAACTGCTCGACGAACCCGAGCTCGTTGGGGTGCTTGGTGAACGCCTGCACCTGCAACTCGCGGATGCCCCACAGCAGTCCGCGCCGGGCCTGCGCGGTGAAGGGCAGGGCGCGGTGCAGGGCCCGCTCGGCGCCGCTGATGGCGCGGTCGACACGGGGCATGACCCACGGCGGGGTGCGCTGGAAGAGGGTGAGGCGGTCGACCTGCTGCCGGATGGCGGGCACGATCTGGATGGCGGAGGCCCCGGTCCCCACCATGGCGACGCGCTTGCCGCGCAGGTCGTAGTCGTGGTCCCAGCGTGCCGAGTGGAAGACCTTGCCGGGGAAGGAGTCCAGCCCCGCGATGTCGGGGATCCTGGGGTCCGACAGCGGCCCGGTGGCGGAGACGACGATGTCCGCCGAGAGCCTCCCGCCACTGGTCTCGATGTCCCAGCGCAGCCGCTCGCTGTCCCAGGTCATCAACTTCACTTCGGAGTTGAAGCGCAGATGGGGCCGCAGGCGGAAAACGTCGGCCACATGCTCCAGATAGGCGCGGATGTGCCCCTGCCCGGAGAAGGTGCGCGGCCAGTCGGGGTTGGGCGCGAAGGAGAAGGAGTAGAGGTGGGAGGGCACGTCGCAGGCGCACCCCGGATAGCTGTTGTCCCGCCAGGTACCGCCGACGCTGTCGGCCCGCTCCAGCACGACGAAGTCGGTGACTCCTTCGCGCCGCAGCCGTACGGCGGCCCCCAGCCCGCCGAACCCGGACCCGACCACCGCCACGCGTACATGTTCGTGCTCGGCCATCCCGTAGCCTCCACGCCTCGCTCTTCGGACTCTGCCAGTGAACACTGGCGCAATGGGAGCGTAGAGCAGCTCCGTACCGATGGGTAGGGTTCCGGAAGGGAAACTTACCGGCGGTACAACATAGGCTGCGGGCGTGACCGAGAAGCGCGAGTACCGCATGGAGGAACTGGCCCGTCTGGCCGGCATCACGGTGCGCACCCTGCGCTTCTACCGCGAGCGCAAACTGATCCCACCGCCCCGCCGCGACGGCCGTATCGCCTGGTACGACGACCATCACCTGGCCCGTCTGCGCACCATCGCGGCCCTCCTGGAGCGCGGCCACACGCTCACCGGCATCGCGGAGCTGGCGGAGGCCCTGGACCACGGCCGTGACGTCGCCGACGTCCTGGGCGTCGAGCCGACGGAGGAGGAACCGGTCCGCCTCACCCCCGAGGAGCTCGCCGCCCGCTTCGAGGGCCAGGTCACCACGGAGAACCTCGCGGCCGCGCTCGACCTCGGCTACCTCGGCACCGACGGCGACGAGATCGTCCACATCAGCCGCCGCCTCCTGGACGTCTCCTCGGCCCTGGTCCGCGAGGGCATCCCGCTCGCCGAGGTCCTGGCGGCCGGCAAACAGGTCCGCGAGCACGTCGACGACATGGCCGAGATGTTCGCCGAACTGGTCCTGCGCCACGGCACCGACGACGACCTGCAACGGCTGCGCCCCCTGGCACGGAGCGTGGTGGAGGCGGAGCTGTCACTGGCACTGGACCGGCGATTGCGGAAGCGGGCGTAGGGATCCGGCAGGGGCGGGGCTCCCGGCGACCACCGCCCGGTGACTATACGCACTACGTATACTCGGCATGTATAGTCACCCGCCATGACGATCAGCACAGCCATCGGCTCGGTCCCGGGGCTCAACCGGTGGTGGATATCCGCGCCGGTGGCGGGAATCGCGCTCGGCGTTCTCACCAACCTCGCCCAGGGCACGCTCCCCGGCGCCTCCAACCAGATCGCCAACTCCGGCGCGGTGTGGTGCGTCCCGGCGTTCACGGCCGGCGCGCTGGTGGCCGCCGGAGGCCTGGCCCCGCGCAAATCGGTACTGGCGGGTCTTGGCACGACGATCGGCCTGGTCGTCGGGTACTACGGCTACGCGGAGTTCGGCCGCAGCGGCATGGGCAACGCGTTCTGGCCGGTGGTGTGGCTGGTGACGGCACTGGTCAGCGGGCCGCTGTTCGGTGCGGCCGGCGCGTGGTGGCGGCGCGGGCGGACCGTACACCGCCGTGTCGTCGGACTGGCCGCGCTGGCGGGCGTGTTCGGGACGGAGGCCGTCCTCGCCGGGCGGGTGCTGCACTACGCCGGGCAGACCTGGGCCTGCGCGGCGCTGCTCGTCCTCATCCCCCTGACACTGGCGCGCGGCCACAAGGAGCGCGCACTGACCCTGCTCACGGCGCTGCCCCTGTCGGTGATCGCCTACGTCGTCGTCGAACTGCCGTTGCAACAGTTGTCGGGGTGAGGGCGGGGCGTGGGCGAAGGCGGGGGCGGGGGCGGCGGCGGCCGGAAGGGCCGAAGCCGCTTTTGAGGTCACCGCGTGAGCAGCTCACCTCTCGAAGGTCACGGTCACCGGCGCGTGGTCCGACCACCGCTCCGGATGGGTGGCCGCGCGCTCCACGATCGCCTTCACGGCCCGCGCGGCGAGCCCGGGAGTCGCGATCTGGTAGTCGATGCGCCAGCCGGTGTCGTTGTCGAAGGCCCGCCCCCGGTACGACCACCAGGAGTACGGCCCCGCCACCTCCGGATGCAGCGACCTTACGACGTCGACGTACCCGCCGTCGCTCTCGTCGAGTACACGGCTCAGCCACGCCCGCTCCTCCGGCAGGAACCCGGAGTTCTTCTGGTTGGCGCGCCAGTTCTTGAGGTCGGCGGGCTGGTGGGCGATGTTCCAGTCGCCGCAGACGACGACCTCGCGACCGTCGGCGGCGGCCCGCTCGCGCAGCCCCTTGAGGTAGGCGAGGAACTCGCCCATGAAGCGGATCTTCTCGTCCTGCCGCTCGGTGCCGACCTCGCCGGAAGGGAGGTAGAGGGAGGCGACCGTCACACCCGGCAGGTCGGCCTCGACGTAGCGGCCACTGCCGTCGAACTCGTCCGATCCGAAGCCGACCTGGACGCGGTCCGGCTCACGGCGGGTGTAGAGGGAGACGCCGGCGCGCCCCTTGGCGGCGGCGGGCGCGTGCACGACATGCCACCCCTCGGGCGTACGCACCTCCTCGGGCAGCTGCTGCGGCTCGGCGCGCACCTCCTGCAGGCAGAGGACATCGGCGGAGGTCCCGGCGAGCCACTCCACGAAGCCCTTCTTCGCGGCGGCACGCAGTCCGTTCACATTGGCGGAGGTCACAGTGAGCACGCGGGAACGATACCGGCACACTGGAGGGGACCCGATTCTTCTGCATGCATAGGTGTACGATCTTCAACATGAATATGCGTCGCGTCCCCTTCGACCACCCGGACGCCGTCAAGCTGAACGACGAGGTCCAGGCCGAATACCACGTCCGCTACGGCGACGGCGGAGACGCGACCGCCCTCGACCCGACGGACTTCGAGCCGCCGAACGGCGTGTACCTGATCGTCTACGACGAGAACGACTCCCCCGTCGCCACCGGCGGCTGGCGCGCCCGGGACCTGAACGCCGAGGGGAACCTCGACGGCGACGCCGAGCTCAAGCGCATGTTCGTGGTGACGGCGGCCCGGGGGCGCGGCCTCGCCCGTCGCGTCCTGGCCGCCCTGGAGGAGGACGCCCGCGCGGCGGGCCGGGCCCGGATGGTCCTGGAAACCGGTATCAAGCAGCCGGAGGCCATCGCCCTGTACACGTCCAGCGGATACGAGCCCTGCGCGAAGTTCGGCCACTACCGCCACTACGAGGACAGCCGATGCTTCGCGAAGGCACTGTGATCAGCCGCGACCGTGGCGATCAGTCGTGATCGGTGGTGGCCACCCCGGCTGACGAGGCATCAGCCGGGCGGCAATGCAAAGATCCCGCCCGATCATCCGATCGGACGGGATCTCTCAACTGCCCCGGGTTTCCCCGGCCAGTTGTTGCGGTGGACCTGAGGGGATTTGAACCCCTGGCCCCCTCGATGCGAACGAGGTGCGCTACCGGACTGCGCCACAGGCCCTTGCAACGAGTGAAACTCTAGCACCCCGATCCGCGTGCTTGGAAATCCGTTCCCGGCACCGCGGACGGCAGCAGCACAGGTGGGGCGGGGGGCGCTTTACTCGTTTGCGGCCCGCGGCCGCTCGCCGTCCTCGTACTGGTCGAACAGCGGCGTACGGCCTCGCTCCCGCGCCCGCCGTGCGGAAGCCGCCCGGCGGGCGTCACTGCGCCCGTCCTCGTCCCCCTTGACATCCTCCGCGGGGTCCTCTCCGGCGGCGGCCTCCTCCGGCACCGCCCCGTCCCGCCGCCCATCGACGGTGCCGGCCTGCGCCTCCTGCTCCGGTGCGACGGAACTCGACCGCGCCGAACTCCACGCGTCCGGCGCCCCGAGGTCCACGTCCGCGGTGGCCCGCGGAGCGACCGGCGCGGTCACATACGTCGGCAACGGCACCGGTACCGGATCCCAGCTGTCCCCGTGCCCGGGCCGCCGCTGCCGCTCACGCTGCTGGTCCACCCACTCCGCGTGATCGGTCTGCTCGACCAGGGCCCGCCGGTCGGCGGCGAGCGCGGACAGCCCGGTGTCGGTCTCGGTCTCTGGTCCCTCGTCCGGCTCGTCGGCGTCCGCCTCCGCGGTCGCGCGCCGCCGCGGCTGACGCGCCCGCTCCCTCAGCCGCTGCGCGGCGGCCTCGGCCCGGCGCCGGTCCATCTGGTAGGCGAAGCGCCTGCGTTCCTGGGAGCGCAGGTAGGCGATGTACCCGCTGAGCAGCACGGCGGGCACGCCGGGCGCCCACAGGAACGCGAGCCCCCCGACCGCGGCGACGATCGCGCCGAGCGTGAACGCGAAGAAGAGCATCACGGTTGTGCGCCGACGGCGCGCGAGCGCCTTCGTGCGCCGGGCGCGCGCTGCGGCCGCCTCTTGAGAGGGGGTGCGGCGTGCGGCCGGGACGCGCCCCCGCGCCGGCGCGGGGGCGGATGCGCGCGCGGGCGCGGATCCGGAGGCGGGCGCGGGCTTGGAGCCGGGTGCGGGCGCCGGCGCTTCCGCCTTTTCGCGCGCCGGTTGGGTGCGCCCGGGTACCGGCGCCTGCACGTCCGAGCGCGCCTGCTGGCGCGTCGGAGGCATGGCGAAGGCCCGGACGTCCACCGAGTCGGTGACCGCGCCCGGATCGTCGGCGCTGGACTCCCCCTCTTCGGTGGAGCGCGCGCGCAGGTCCTTGGCGTACCGGCGCTCCATGCCCGCCCGTCCGGACAGCAGCCGGATGGCGGTGCTGAAGCGTTCCGTCGGACGGGCCTCGTTCAGCTCGTCCTGCCTACGGAGCCACATCGGCACCAAGTAGGCGGCCCAGGCCCCGACAATGACTGCGTAGATGAGGCCGCTGCTGCTCACGCCTCACACGGTAGAGGGGTTTGCGTGAGGCCATCTGCCAATTGCGCCGGTGTGTCGCACGATCTGGCTGATATTTCGAACTTTTTTTGTGACCGATGCGATCAGCAGCCCACCGAGGCCGCGAATTTAATGGCTTGAGCCGGTCGCCGATCGATCAGTTTCGAACACTTATTCCATTTCCTGGCTCTCGGGACGGCTATCCGGGATTCCCCGGCGTGTTCTGCGGGTTCCGCGGGGTGGTGCGCGGCGCGTCGTGCGAGGCCTGCTGAGAACGTGCCCGCTGCCAGCGCTTGAGCAACCCGTCGGGAACCTCTTCCGCGGTGAGCGCGAACACGAGATGGTCGCGCCAGGCTCCGTCGATGTGGAGATAACGCGGTCTGAGGCCCTCCTCGCGGAATCCGAGTTTCTCCACGACCCGGCGGCTGGGCCCGTTCTCCGGGCGAATGCAGACCTCGATGCGGTGCAGACCGACGGCGCGGAAACAGTGGTCCACGACGAGCGCCACGGACGTCGGCATCACACCGCGGCCGGCCACCGACTCGTCCACCCAGTAGCCGATGTGCCCCGAGCACATCGAGCCCCAGGTGATTCCGGCGACCGTCAGCTGCCCGACGAGCCGCCCCTGGTACTCGATGACGAACGGCAGCATCCGGCCCGAGTTCGCCTCGGACCTGAGGTGGCGGACCATCTGCCGGTAGGTCGGCCGGTGCACGATCGGTCCGCTGGGGGTGGGGGGCGGGATGGTCGCCTCCCAGGGGCGCAGCCAGTCCCGGTTGCGCCGGTTGACCTCGCGCCACACCCGCTGATCGCGCAGTTTTATCGGCCGGAGGACGATGTCGCCGTCCGCCAGCACGACGGGCCAGGATGGGCTGTTCAGCTCGCACCCCCACTGGTGGCGCCGGGTCTGGGGTGGTCGCCGCCGCGGATCTGGTCGACGGCGTGGGCCAGCAGGGGCTCCAGGACGGCCAGCCCGTCCCTCACCCCGCCGGTGGAACCCGGCAGATTGATGATGAGCGTCCGCCCCGCGACTCCGGCCAGTCCCCGGGAGAGCGCGGAGGTCGGCACCTTCTCCCGTCCGAACGCCCGGATCGCCTCCGCGATGCCCGGCACCTCGTAGTCGATCACCGCGCGCGTGGCCTCCGGCGTGCGGTCGGTGGGCGAGACGCCGGTGCCGCCGGTCGTCACGATCACGTCGTACCCGGCCTCGGCACCGGCCCGCAGCGCGATCTCCACCGGTTCGCCGTCGGGCACGATCTGCGGGCCTTCGACGGCGAACCCGAAGCGCTTGAGACCCTCGGCGATCAACGGACCACCCCTGTCCTCGTAGACGCCGACGGCGGCGCGGTTGGAGGCGGTGACGACCAGCGCGCTGTACGGCGCGCGGTGCTCGGCGTGCGCCCCGGCGCTCACGCCCGGCTCCAGTCGCCGGACTTGCCGCCGGTCTTCTCCTCCACGCGCACGTCCGTGATGACCGCTCCCTTGTCGACCGCCTTGACCATGTCGATCACGGTGAGCGCGGCGACGGAGACCGCGGTGAGGGCCTCCATCTCGACGCCCGTACGGTCCGTGGTCTTCACGGTGGCCAGGATTTCCACGGCGTCGTCCGCGACCGACAGATCCAGTCTCACACCGGAGACCGCCAAGGGGTGACAGAGCGGGATGAGGTCCGGGGTGCGCTTGGCCCCCATGATGCCCGCGATGCGCGCGGTGGCGAGTGCGTCGCCCTTGGGGACCCCCTCGCCGCGCAGCAGCTCGACCACACGCGGCGAGACGAGGACGCGTCCGCTGGCACGGGCCGTGCGCGCGGTCACGGCCTTCTCGGACACGTCGACCATGCGGGCGGCGCCCGCCTCGTCGATGTGCGTCAGTCGGTCCTGCGCAGGGGATCCGGGGGGCTTCCCCCGGGAAGGAACAGTCATGCTGTGTGGCGCTCCCGGTCCGGGCCCCTCGCGGTGCGGCGCGTGGGCCTGTTGTGCGCGACACGGTACCCCCAAGTCGGCGCAAACAACTGATCAGGACCGCCCCACGAACCGCTCCGCGCGCGCGGGCTCAGCCGAGCAGTACGACCTCGACCTCGGTGCCGGGTTCGACGGACTCCACGTCCTCGGGGAGGACGATCAGCGCGTCGGCCTGTGCGAGGGCCGCGACCAGGTGCGATCCGGCGCCACCGACCGGGGTGACGGTGCCGTCGGCGTACCTTCCGCGCAGGAACTGCCGACGGCCCTTCGGCGAGGTCAGCGCCTTGCCGGTGGTGAGGGTCGCGCGCGTGCGCGGCCGGTGGACGTCGTCGAGCCCCATGAGGGTGCGGATCGCCGGACGCACGAACAGCTCGAAGGAGACGTACGACGACACCGGGTTGCCCGGGAGCGCGAGCAGCGGGGTGTGGTCGGGGCCGATGGAGCCGAAGCCCTGGGGTTTGCCGGGCTGCATGGCGAGCTTGCGGAACTCGACGCCGCTGCCCGCCTCGTCCTCGTCGCCGACATGGGACAGCGCTTCCTTGACCACGTCGTACGCCCCGACGCTCACGCCTCCCGTGGTGACCAGGAGATCGGCGCGGACGAGCTGGTCCTCGATGGTGGAGCGGAGCGTCTCGGCGTCGTCGGCCACGGCGCCCACGCGGTAGGCGATGGCACCGGCGTCCCGGGCGCAGGCGGTGAGAGCGAAGCTGTTGGAGTCGTAGATCTGGCCGCTGCCCAGCTTCTCGTCGGGCTGGACCAGCTCGCTGCCGGTGGACATGACGACCACGCGCGGGCGCGGGCGCACGCGCACCGTGCCCCGGCCGATCGCAGCCAGCAGCGCGATCTGCGGCGGCCCGAGGACCGTACCGGCGTCGAGGGCCCGGTCCCCGGCCTTCACGTCGCTGCCCTTCGCGCGCACGTGCGCGCGTGCCTCGGCCGACCGGTACACGTGCACGTGTCCCTCGGCGCCTTCGGGCGCCAGGCTGCGGGCGCGCATCCCGGTCACCGGGCCCTCACCGAGACCCCCGTCGGTCCATTCCACGGGGACGACGGTCTCGGCGCCGGGCGGCATCGGGGCACCGGTCATGATGCGGGCGGCCTGGCCGGGGCCGACGTGGAGCACTTCGGCCTGGCCTGCCGCGACGTCCCCGACGACGTCCAGGACGGCGGGGAACTCCTCGCTCGCGCCCGCGACATCCGCGACCCGCACCGCGTACCCGTCCATGGAGCTGTTGTCGAACGGCGGCAGTGAGACCGGGACCGTGACGTCCTCGACCAGGACGCAGCCCTGTGCGTCAAGGAGCTGCAGCTCGATGGGTTCCAGGGGGCGGACGGTCGCGAGGATGTCCTCCAGGTGTTCGTCCACCGACCACAGATGGTCCGGGCCGGGGGTGCGGGGCGCGGCGCTGCTCAACGTTGTTACATCTCCTCGGCTACGTAACTGCGAAGCCAGGTCCGGAAGTCCGGGCCCAGGTCTTCACGTTCGCACGCGAGTCTGACAATGGCACGCAGATAGTCACCTCGGTCACCGGTGTCATAGCGGCGGCCCTTGAAGACCACGCCGTGCACGGGGCCGCCGACCTTCTCGTCCTGCGCGAGCTGCTGGAGGGCGTCGGTCAGCTGGATCTCACCGCCGCGGCCCGGCTCGGTCTTGCGCAGTATGTCGAAGATGTGCGGGTCCAGGACGTAACGGCCGATGACCGCGTAGTTCGACGGCGCGTCCGCCTCGTCGGGCTTCTCCACCAGGCCGGTCACCTTGACGACGTCGCCGTCCTCGGTGGTCTCCACGGCCGCACACCCGTAGAGGTGGATCTGCTCCGGCGCGACCTCCATGAGCGCGATGACGCTGCCACCGTGCCGCTCCTGGACCTCGACCATGCGGGCGAGCAGCGGGTCGCGCGGGTCGATCAGGTCGTCGCCGAGCAGAACGGCGAAGGGCTCGTGCCCCACGTGCGGGGCGGCGCACAGCACGGCGTGACCGAGGCCCTTGGGGTCACCCTGGCGCACGTAGTGCATGGTGGCGAGGTCACTGGACTCCTGGACCTTGGCCAGCCGGCCCGCGTCGCCCTTCTTCTGCAGGGCGGACTCGAGCTCGTAGTTGCGGTCGAAGTGGTCCTCGAGGGGGCGCTTGTTGCGGCCTGTGATCATGAGAACGTCGTCGAGGCCGGCGGAGACGGCCTCCTCGACCACGTACTGGATCGCCGGCTTGTCGACGACCGGCAGCATCTCCTTGGGAGTGGCCTTGGTGGCCGGCAGGAACCGGGTGCCGAGGCCTGCTGCGGGGATGACAGCCTTGCTGATCCTGGGTTGCGCCTGAGTCATGCCCGCAACCTTATCCGGTGCCTTTGCGGGGAATCTGAGGCTCCGGTTAATTGGCTCTCATATGAGCACATTAGGAAGGGTATGGGTGCGACCTGTGAGTCACGTCGGACGTGGGGCCGAGCCTGACAAGCGAATGTTGCGGCGAGAGTTCCTCGCGGTGAGAAACAGATTGACGGCGGATGACGTGCGCGCGGCCGGTGACGCGCTGGCCGGGCGCGCGCTCGAACTGCCCGAGGTGGCGCAAGCGCGCACGGTGGCGGCGTACGTCTCCGTGGGAAGCGAGCCGGGCACGCTGGCGCTCCTGGACGCGTTGCGCGAGTGCGGCGCGCGGGTCCTGCTCCCGGCGCTCCTGCCCGACAACGACCTGGACTGGGGCGCCTACACCGGCGAGGGCTCCCTCGCCCGCGTCCAACACGGCGGCAGGATGGCGCTGTTCGAGCCGGCCGGCGCGCGGCTCGGGCCGGACGCCGTGACCGAGGCCGACGTGGTGCTGCTGCCGGGGCTCGCGGTCGACGCGCGCGGAATGCGGCTGGGGCGCGGCGGTGGGTCGTACGACCGTGTCCTCGCGCGCCTGGAACACGCGGGCGTGCGCCCCGCGCTGGTGGTGCTGCTCTACGACACGGAGGTCGTCGAGCACGTCCCGGAGGAGGCGCACGACCGGCCGGTGCACGTGGTGGTGACGCCGTCGGGCGTGCGCCGCTTCCGTGGCGGCGCATGAAACGCCGAGGGGCGCGCGAAGATCATCGCGCGCCCCCGGCTCGGCTCTCGCTCGGGCCTGCCGTCTCAGGAGCCCGGCTTGAGCACCAGCGTGTCACTCGTGCCCTTGTCGACGGCCTTGTCCGAGAAGCTCCAGTCGAGCAGCTCGCCCTTGACCCACTTGCCGGTCTGGTCGGTGTAGTGCGCGCTGAACGCGTGCCCGGAGGCGCCGGTGAGGTTGATCCACTTCGACTTGTCGAGGTCTCCTAGGTTGACCACCATGCGCATCGACGGGACCCACACGACGCCGTAGCCGCCGGCGGCGTTCCAGCCGGTGGCGTTGACGGTCGCCTCGCCGCCGCTGAGCTTCCACGGGCCGCGGTTGAGGACGTACTTCAGGAAGCCGGGGCCGTCGGTGCCCAGGGTCTGGTTCTTCAGGAACAGGCGGTGCAGCCGGCCCCAGCTCCAGGTGTCGATGTCCTTGCCGAGCTTGGCGGTCAGCTCCCAGCGGGCGTCGATCATGGCGCGCTTGAACAGGTCGTCGCGGTTGTCGCTCGCCCCGGGCCGGGTGAGCGACTTGGGCGTGCTCCACCAGTCGCTCTTCGGGTCGTCCATGAGGTTGCGCACGACCTCGAACCAGCGGTCGCCACCGTCGGGCTGCGCCTGGTCGGCGTCGCGCTCGCCGCACTCGCGGACCTTGTTGGTCTCGTCGGCGGGCCCGGTGGTGTCGGCCGGGTCGACCCACAGGCACTGTCCCTTGACGCGCAGCTCCTTGGGCAACTTGTTGCCGAAGGCGAGCTTGAGGATGTTGCGCCAGACCGCGTTGAAGTAGGCGGCCGCGGCCGAGTCGGCGTCCTGGGTGTAGTCCCAGCCTTCCAGCAGGTCCTGCGCCTCACGGACGGCCTTCGCCCCGCGGACGTCCTTGTCCTTGATGTCGATCTTCAGCAGCTTGGGCACGAGCAGCTTGGCGATCTCGCTGCTGTTGTCCAGCTGCATCTGACGCATGTCGTCGGTGGAGATCTTGCCTCCGCCCTTGATCTTCGACTCGATCAGGTCGGTGATGCGCTGGCTGCGAGTGCCGTAGCCCCAGTCCGTGGTGAGCGTGTAAGGGTACTTGTCCGGGTCGATCACGGCCTGGTTGGCGGTGACGATGTAGCCGCGCGACGGGTTGTACTCGTAGGGCAGCGCGTCCTCGGGGATGTACCCGGTCCACTTGTAGCTGGAGTCCCAGCCGGGCGCGGGGATGGAACCGGTGTCCTTCTTGGCGCGCGTGGGGATCTTTCCGGGCAGTGTGTAGCCGATGTTGGTCTTGTCGGCGTAGACCAGGTTCTGCGACGGCACGTCGAACAGGGCCGCCGCTGAACGGAATTGGCTCCAGTTCGAGGCCCTGTCCATGGCGAAGACCGCGTCCATGGAGGTGCCGGGGTCGAGCGCGGTCCAGCGCAGGGCGACCGCGTAGCCGTCGCCGCGGTCGGGTGCCGCAGTGTCGACGGAGGCCTTCTTGCCGACCTTCACCAACTCGTCGTCGCGGTCGGACAGCAGGGGCATTCCGTCGCTGGTCTGGCGGACGACGATCTTCTTGGAGGTGCCGCCGGCGACCTTGATGGTCTCCTCGCGCGACTTGAAGGGCTTGACCGTGCCGTCGTAGAGGTAGCCGTCGCCGCTGAGCTTCTCCAGGTAGAGGTCGGTGACGTCGACGCCGGAGTTGGTCATGCCCCAGGCGATGTTCCCGTTGTGGCCGATGATCACGCCGGGCATGCCCGCGAAGGTGTAACCGGTCACGTCGTACTGGCACTTGCTGGAGACGGAGCGGCAGTGCAGGCCCATCTGGTACCAGACGGACGGCAGCGAGGCCGACAGGTGCGGGTCGTTGGCGAGCAGGGGGTGGCCGGTGATGGTGTGACTACCGGCGACCACCCAGGAGTTGGAGCCGATGCCCTGACCGTTCACGCCGACGGCCGTGGGAAGGTCGTCCATGACGTCGTAGAGGCCCGAGAGCTGGCTCTGGACGGCGGAGGTCGCTGAACCCGTCGACGTGCCCGTGGAGCCGCTTGTGGAGGTTCCGCCGGCCGATGTACCGCCGTTCTGCTCGAACGTCTTGGTGAGCTCGTTGTACTGGCCCTCCTGGACGATCGTTTCGTTACGGCTGTACGGGTACTCCGGGTAGAGGTCCTTGATCTGCTGGGGGCCCAGGCGGCTGGTCATCAGGGCGCGGTCGATCTCGTCCTGCATGTTCCCGCGCAGGTCCCAGGCCATCGCCTTGAGCCACGAGATCGAGTCGACCGGGGTCCACTCCTCGGGCTTGTAGTCGTTGGTGAAGCCCAGGGCGGCGTACTCCAGGGAGATGTCCTTGCCGTCCTTGCCCTGAAGGTAGGCGTTGACTCCCTTGGCGTACGCCTGGAGGTACTTCTTGGTGGAGGCCGACAGCTTGCTGTCGTACTCCTGCTTGGCGACACGGTCCCAGCCCAGGGTGCGCAGGAACTCGTCGTTCTTGACCTGGCCCTTGCCGAACATCTCCGACAGGCGCCCGGAGGTCATGTGACGGCGCACGTCCATCTCGTAGAACCGGTCCTGTGCCTGGACGTAGCCCTGGGCCATGAACAGGTCCTCGTCGGAGGACGCGTAGATCTGCGGGATGCCGTAGCTGTCACGCTTGACGTCGACGGGTCCTGACAGGCCGTCGAGTGTGATCGAACCCTTGGTCTGGGGGAACGACGCGCGGACGGTGCTGATGGACCAGTACGCCCCGTAGGCGACGCCTCCGATGATGGCCAGGACCAGTACCAGCACGATGAGTCGGGCTTTGCGCCCCTTCTTCCTGCCGGACTTGCCGGGCTTGTCACCCGTTGTGGCGGTGGTGTTGGGGGGCATCGCTGTCCTTGCTGTCCTAACGCGAGCGGCAGGCGGTCCTGGAGTGCTGGAGCAACCATAGGCGCAGGGCCCTGTACCCCTTGACGCGGTGTCGGGAACGGGCGCGGGCGCGCGTTCGATCTTGCCTCGGGAAGCGTCAAGAAATCGTCAAGAGTTAGGTAAGGTAACGAAGTACTTGGGTGCGGAGTCCCACGACTTCGTGTCCTATGTACGTGAGCTCCCGCGCGGGATGTGTGTGAGCCAGGGAAGGGAACGGCCGCTGACTGTCCACCACCTCAACCAGCTTCTGCTCGTCTGCTCGCTCGTCCTGCTCGTCGCCGTGGCAGCGGTCCGGATCTCCTCGCGCAGCGGGCTCCCCAGCCTGCTCGTGTACCTGGGGATCGGGGTCCTCATGGGCCAGGACGGGATCGGCAACATCCACTTCAACAATGCCGAGATGACCCAGGTCATCGGATACGCGGCACTGGTCGTGATCCTGGCCGAAGGCGGCCTCGGCACGAAGTGGAGGGAGATCAAGCCGGCCCTGCCGGCCGCCTCCGCACTGGCACTGGTCGGAGTCGCGGTGAGTGTCGGGGTCGCGGCGTCGGCCGCGCACTATCTGGTCGGCCTGGAGTGGCGCCAGGCGCTCATCGTCGGAGCGGTCGTCTCCTCGACCGACGCGGCGGCAGTCTTCTCCGTCCTGCGGAAAATCCCCCTCCCCGCGCGCGTGACGGGCACGCTGGAGGCGGAGTCCGGCTTCAACGACGCTCCCGTCGTCATCCTGGTGGTCGCCTTCTCGACGGCGGGCCCGGTCGAGCACTGGTACGTGCTGCTGGGCGAGATAGCTCTGGAACTGGCGATCGGCGCGGCCATCGGTCTCGCGGTGGGCTGGCTCGGCTCCTGGGGTCTGCGGCATGTGGCCCTGCCCGCGTCCGGCCTCTATCCGATCGCCGTCATGGCGATCGCCGTCACCGCGTACGCGGGGGGCGCGCTGGCCCACGGCAGCGGCTTCCTGGGCGTCTACCTGGCCTCCATGGTGATGGGCAACGCGAAGCTGCCCCACTGGCCCGCCACGCGCGGGTTCGCGGACGGCCTCGGCTGGATCGCCCAGATCGGCATGTTCGTCCTGCTCGGCCTCCTGGTCACCCCGCACGAGCTCGGCGACGACGTATGGCCCGCCCTGGTCATCGGCCTGGCGCTGACCATGGTCGCGCGCCCGCTGAGCGTGGTGCTGTGCCTGACGCCGTTCCGGGTGCCGTGGCAGGAGCAGACCCTGATGTCCTGGGCGGGGCTGCGCGGCGCGGTGCCCATCATCCTGGCGACCATCCCGATGGTGCAGGGCGTCGACGCCAGCCGCCGTATCTTCAACATCGTCTTCGTCCTGGTGGTCGTCTACACCCTGATCCAGGGTCCGACCCTGCCCTGGCTCGCTCGCAAGCTGCGTCTGGGCGAGGACAGCGAAGCCGCCGACCTCGGCATCGAGTCCGCCCCTCTGGAGCGGCTGCGCGGGCATCTGCTGTCGGTCGCGATCCCCGAGGGCTCGAAGATGCACGGCGTCGAGGTCCACGAGCTGCGGCTGCCCGCCGGCGCCGCGGTCACCCTGGTCGTCCGCGACGGAAAATCGTTTGTTCCCCTGCCTACGACAGTGCTCCGACGCGGCGACGAACTCCTCGTCGTCGCCACGGATCCGGTCCGTGACGCGGCGGAGAAACGACTCCGCGCGGTGGGTCACGGAGGAAAACTGGCCGGGTGGCTCGGGACGAACGGGGCGAGTGCGGGGCGCTGAGGGGGCTGAAAGGGCGGGGCTGATGTGCGGCGGGACGCCGCTCGGCGGGGCGCTGCGCGGGCGCGCGCACGAGGGCGCGTCGCCGGGTTGCGCGACGAGGGGCGCGCAGTGAGGCGGCGTGATCGTGGGAGGCGCGCGGGCGGCGGCGCGACGGCTGGGGCGTGCACGGCGCACAGAGGGGCGCCCCGCGTCGTTAATGGCGCGTTTCGTACGGTTCACACCCCCGCCAATCACAGGCGAACGCCGCGCATGGTGCTCGTTTTCACAGGCACCTCGGGTGTCGAAACCTGTAGGATGAAGGCGCACTTTGATCGAACCAACTCTGCCTGACGCAGAGCTGGCGCGACCGTATGGCGGTCGGGGCGCCTTTCGCAGTGGGCACCGGCATCTACCGCAGTTCCGCGCAAGAGGACAGCTCTCGGCGCCCCCGCACGGGCGCGCTACCAGGCGGCAGAAAGGCACGGGCCGTGGCGTCCACGGTCACCACCGAGCCGTCGAAGGACTTGTCGGCTTCCTCCCGTCCGGGATACGGGCAGCTGCTGCGCACCCGTGGCGCCTGGACATTTCTGCTCCCCGGCTTCGCCGCACGCCAGCCGTTCGCGATGCTCACCATCTCCATCGTGCTGCTCGTGCAGCACACCACCGGCTCCTACGGAGCGGCGGGCGCCGCCGCGGCCGTCACCGGGGTCTCCATGGCGCTGTTCGCGCCCTACAGCGGGCGGCTGGCCGACCGTTACGGGCAGCGCGCCGTGCTGGTCCCCGGCGTACTGGTCCACGCGCTGTCGGGCCTGGCCCTGACGGCGCTCGCGCTGGCCCACGCGCCGATGTGGGCGCTGTTCGCGGCGGCCGTGCCTACGGGGGCCTCGGTGCCGCAGGTCGGGCCCATGGTGCGCGCCCGCTGGGGAGTGAAGCTCCAGGGTTCGCCCCTGATGGCCACCGCGGCCGCCTTCGAGTCCGTCACCGACGAGCTCACCTTTGTCTTCGGGCCGCTGCTGGCGACCGCCCTGTGCACCACCGTCGCCCCGGCCGCGGGTCTGGTGACGGAAGCGGCGCTCACGCTGCTGGGCGGCCTGCTGTTCGCGGCGCAGAAGGGCACGCAGCCTGGTGTCACCATGGCCGGGCACGCGCGCGTGGAGCAGGCTTCCGCGCTGCGCGTCCCCGGTGTGCGCGTGTTGATCGTGGCCTTCCTGGGCATCGGTGCCGTCTTCGGCGGCATGCAGGTCTCGCTGGCCGCGTTCAGCGAGTCGATCGGTGAGCCCGGCCTGAACGGCGTCCTGTACGGCGTCTTCGCGGCGGGCAACATGCTCTCCGGGGTCGTGTGCGGTGCGATCGCCTGGAAGGTGGCGCCGCAGCGGCGCCTGGTCGTGGGCTACGGCGCGCTCGCGCTGACGGCCTCCGGTCTGTGGGCCGCGCACTCGGTGCCGGTCCTGGCCGGCCTGGGTCTGCTCGTCGGCATGAGCATCGCACCCGCGCTGATCACGGGCTACACGCTGGTCGAGGGTCTGGTGCCGGCCGGTGCGCGCACGGAGGCCTTCACCTGGCTGACCGGCGCGGTGGCACTCGGCCAGGCGGCGGCCGTCACCATCGCCGGACAGCTGGAGGACCGCTTCTGGCACGGCGCCGGATTCCTGGTGCCGATGGCCGGTACAGTGCTCGCCCTGGCGACCCTCGTGTCCCTGCGCTCGCGCCTCGTCGCACGGTCTCGGAGCCGGACCGTGGCACGTGGCGTCGGTCACCGCGTGCCGGTGACGGTGGACTGATCCTCAGGAATACGTCACTATGGAGCCTCGTTAGCACTCATTGAGTGAGAGTGCCAGGAGGAAGACAGTGCCCACCTACCAGTACCAGTGCACCGAGTGCGGCGAGGGCCTCGAGGCGGTGCAGAAGTTCACCGACGACGCCCTGACCGAGTGCCCCAACTGCGGTGGCCGCCTGAAGAAGGTGTTCTCCGCGGTCGGCATTGTCTTCAAGGGCTCCGGCTTCTATCGCAACGACAGCCGCGGCTCCTCGTCGAGCAGCTCGCCGGCGTCGTCGTCGAAGTCGTCGGCGTCCACCACGTCCTCGGATTCGACGTCGTCATCGTCGTCCTCGGCGTCCTCGGAGTCGAAGTCGTCCGGCAGCGACGCTTCCTCCAGCAGCAGCTCCGCCGCGTAGGACAAGCGCACGGAACCCTGTCGTCGTAGGGCGGCAGGGTTTTCGGTGTTCCCGGAGCCCCTCTCCCCGCGCAGCGGTCGCCGGATACTGTGCTGGTCATGGCGAACGCAGAAATCGGTGTAATCGGCGGCTCGGGCTTCTACTCGTTCCTCGAGGACGTGACCGAGGTCCAGGTGGACACCCCGTACGGTCCGCCCAGCGACTCCCTCTTCCTCGGCGAGGTCGCCGGACGGCGCGTAGCCTTCCTGCCCCGCCACGGCCGCGGCCACCATCTGCCTCCGCACCGGATCAACTATCGGGCGAACCTGTGGGCGCTGCGGTCGGTCGGCGCCCGCCAGGTCCTGGGTCCGTGCGCCGTGGGCGGGCTGCGCCCGGAATACGGGCCGGGCACACTGCTCGTGCCGGACCAGCTGGTCGACCGTACGAAATCCCGGGTGGGGACGTACTTCGACGGGCTTCCTCTGCCCGGCGGCAACGTGCCGAACGTCGTGCATGTGTCCCTGGCCGACCCTTACTGCCCCGTGGGACGTGCGGCCGCTCTGAAGGCGGCGCGCGGCCGGGACTGGGAGCCGGTGGACGGCGGCACACTGGTCGTGGTCGAGGGACCGCGTTTCTCGACCCGCGCGGAGTCGCTGTGGCACCAGGCGCAGGGCTGGTCGGTGGTGGGCATGACCGGTCACCCCGAGGCCGCCCTCGCCCGTGAACTGGAGCTCTGCTACACGTCGTTGACCCTGGTCACGGACCTCGACGCGGGTGCCGAGACCGGTGAGGGTGTCTCGCACGAGGAGGTGCTGCAGGTGTTCGCGGCGAACGTGGACCGACTGCGGGGCGTGCTGTTCGACGCGGTGGCGGGCCTGCCGTCCGACGAGGACCGCGATTGCCTGTGCACGACGGCACTGGGCGGGATGGATCCGGGGTTCGAGCTGCCGTAGCGCTGGAGGGGCGGGTATGCGAGGGGCGGAACTTCCCATTCGGGTGAGGGAGTTATCCACAACTCGTCGGTAGTCCACCGGCCTCGGCGGGAATCGGTGCGAAGCCTCATCGTGGGCCTGCAAGCCGATTCCTCGACGCAGGTGGTGATCCGCATGTCCACTCCCCCTCCGCCTCTTCTCCCCTTCCCTCTCCCGCTCGGCAACGACGCACCCGCCACGTGCGAGGTCCCGCACTTCGCCCCCGTGCGGGTACGCGGCGGGCGGTATCAACTTCAGCGCCTCGTACGGCACCGCAGGAGGGCCGTGGCGCTGGGCCTGGCCATGACCGCCGCGGCGCTGGTGGCCGCCGGGCCACGGGACACCGAACAGGCGCGCGGGCATCCGGTGGCGGATCCCGTGCGCAAGCAGCGTGCCGTCGAGATGGTGGCCGCACCGGTGCGGATCGCCGACGGGGCCACAGTCCGGTTGCTGCGGCCCGGTGACCGGGTGGACGTCATTGCGGCCCGGGAGACGGCGACAGGCGGTGACGCCCAGGTGGTCGCGCGCGGAGCACGGGTGACCAAGGTGCCCGAGGCGTTGGACGGTGACGCCGTCGACGGAGCGCTGGTGGTCCTGTCAGTTCCTCGGACCACCGCCGCACGCCTCGCCGGTGCGGGGGCGACGGCGCGGCTGGCGGTGACGTTGTGCTGAGCCAAGTCGTCCGTGTCCTGCGGATCTTCCTGTCAAGTCCCTCGATCGAGCTACCCAATTGGACAGAGTGGCCGAGTGTTGACGTAAGTTGCGGAGCTGTCTGTTCCACAACCTGTGCGTGCGAGAAGAGGCCCCGAGGTGAGCGAGAAGAAGGAACCGAGCATCTGGCAGGGCTTCAAGGCCTTCCTGATGCGCGGGAACGTCGTCGACCTGGCGGTAGCGGTGGTCATCGGCGCCGCCTTCACCAACATCGTCAACTCGGTGGTGAAGGGTGTGATCAATCCACTGGTCGGGGCGATTGGCACGAAGAGCCTCGAGAGCTACACCTCGTGTCTGAAGGACCCGTGCGTGGTGAGCGCGGACGGCACGGTGAAGAGCGGCATCCCGATCATGTGGGGCTCGGTTCTCGGCGCCACGCTCACCTTCGTGATCACCGCGGCCGTCGTCTACTTCCTGATGGTGCTGCCGATGTCGAAGTACCTGGCGCGGCAGGAGGCGCGCAGGAAGGCGAAGGAAGGCACGCACGAGGTGATCGAGGTGACCGAGCTGGAGGTGCTCAAGGAGATCCGCGACGCCCTGGTGGCGCAGCGCGGATCCGGGCACGACGAGCGGTAGCGGCAGCTGCCCGCTGGGGCTGGCGGACGGGTCTCCGCACTGCTCAGAGGTGGTGGGGCGGCTTCTCGTCGAGGAAGCGCCTGAGGTCGGCCGCGGCGTCGCCGTCGGAGGCCGGCCGCTCGCCCCAGCCGCGGTCGGTGTCGTCCGAGGACTGCCGGTCCAGCGGGTCGTCGAAGATCAGCGCGGGCCTGGGGGCGCGCGGCTCGGGGGTGGGGGCGGAGGTCATGCCTCCAGAGTACGGCCCCGGGGGCGTGCGGCGGCCGGGTCGCGCCGGCGGCTCAGACCGCGTGCAGGCCGTGCGCCACGAAGACGCTTCTGGCCAGCGCGGTCTGCTCCGCGGTGGGGCAAGGGGTGTCGTGCAGGGTGAAGGGCCGACCGAGCCGCTGCCACTTGGCCTCGCCGAGCTTGTGGAAGGGCAGGACGTCGACGCGGGTGATGTTGCCGAGCGAGGCGGCGAAGGCGGCGACGCCCTCGATGTTGACCGGGTCGTCGGTGAGGCCGGGCACGAGCACGAAGCGGACGTGGACCTCCTTGCCCAGGTCGGCGAGACGCCGGGCGAAGTCGAGGGTGGGCCGCAGGGGGCGGCCGGTGACCTCACGGTAGGTGGCGCGCTCCCAGGACTTGATGTCGAGCAGGACCAGGTCGGTGTCCCTCAGCAGGGCTTCGGTGGCACGGACACCGAGAAAGCCCGAGGTGTCGAGGGCGGTGTGCAGGCCGAGTTCATGCTTGAAGCGGTGCAGCAGCTCGCCGGTGAAGACCGGCTGGAGCAGCGGTTCTCCCCCGCTGACGGTCGTACCACCGCCCGCGACTTCGATGAACCGCGTGTACTTGGCGGCCTCCGCGACGATCTCGTCGACGCTGGTGCGCTTGCCGTCGCGCATCCGCCAGGTGTCGGGATTGTGGCAGTAGAGGCAGGTCAGCGGGCAGCCCGACAGGAAGGTGACGAAGCGGGTGCCGGGGCCGTCGACGCCGGTCGACAGGTCCCACGAGTGGACCGAGCCGACCACAGGGCGCCGGGTGGCCGCCGCGGCCGGGGTAGTCGCCGCGGGCACGGCCCCGCCGGCCGGCGTCGGCAGGGTCGGCGTCGTCGGAAGAAGCGGAGTCATCGCCCAACTCCCTCAGAGCGAGCCGTGGAACGTGCGGTTGATGACGTCGAGCTGCTGCTCGCGCGTGAGGCAGACGAAGTTGACCGCGTAGCCGGAGACCCGGATGGTCAGCTGCGGGTACTTCTCGGGGTGCTCCATCGCGTCCTGGAGAGTCGCCCGGTCGACGACGTTGACGTTCATGTGGAAGCCGCCGCTGGCCATGAAGCCGTCCAGGACGCCGGAGAGGTTGGCGACGCGCTCCTCGGAAGTGCGACCCAGCGCGTCCGGGGTGATGGTGTTGGTCAGCGAGATGCCGTCCTCCGCGTCGTCGTAAGGGAGCTTGGCGACGGAGAGCGCCGAGGCGATGTAGCCGTGCTCGTCGCGCCCGTTCATCGGGTTGGCACCCGGTGCGAAGGGGGTGCCCGCGCGGCGGCCGTCGGGCGTGTTGCCGGTCTTCTTGCCGTAGACGACGTTCGACGTGATCGTCAGGACCGACTGGGTGTGCACGGCGTCGCGGTACGTCGGGTGACGGCGGACCTTCTCCATGAACTCGTGGACGATCCAGCGCGCGATGGCGTCGGCCCGGTCGTCGTTGTTGCCGTACGCCGGGTAGTCGCCCTCGACGACGTAATCGACGGCGAGGCCCGTCTCGTCGCGGACGACCTTCACACGCGCGTGCTTGATCGCCGACAGCGAGTCGACGGCGACCGACAGGCCTGCGATGCCGCACGCCATGGTGCGCAGGATCGACCGGTCGTGCAGGGCCATTTCGAGGCGCTCGTAGGCGTACTTGTCGTGCATGTAGTGGATGACGTTGAGCGCGTGCACGTAGGTCTTGGCGAGCCAGCCCAGCAGGGCGTCGTAGGCCACCAGGACGCTGTCGTAGTCGAGGTACTCGTCGGTGATCGGTTCGAGGCCCTCCACGACCGTCTCGCCGGACTTCTCGTCGCGGCCGCCGTTGATGGCGTAGAGGAGGGCCTTGGCGACGTT
Organism: Streptomyces sp. NPDC005648; assembly: GCF_040605395.1. Classification (NCBI taxonomy): domain Bacteria; kingdom Bacillati; phylum Actinomycetota; class Actinomycetes; order Kitasatosporales; family Streptomycetaceae; genus Streptomyces; species Streptomyces sp. NPDC005648. The sequence continues at coordinate 152,439 of NZ_JBEXCS010000004.1, forward strand.
GACGCGGGCGCCGAAGAACTGCATCTGCTTGCCGACGGACATGGCGGAGACGCAACAGGCGATGGCGGTGTCGTCCCCGTACTTGGGGCGCATGAGGTCGTCGGACTCGAACTGCAGGGCGCTGGTGTCGACGGCGACCTGGGCGGCGTACGACTTGAAGGCCTCGGGCAGGCTCGGGGACCAGAAGACGGTGAGATTGGGTTCGGGGGCCGGGCCGAGGTTGTAGAGCGTGTGCAGCGCGCGGAAGGTGGTGCGGGTGACCAGGGGGCGCCCGTCGCTGCCGATGCCGCCCAGGGACCAGGTCACCCAGGTGGGGTCGCCGGAGTAGAGCTCGTTGTACTCGGGGGTGCGCAGGAAGCGCACGATGCGGAGCTTGATGACGAAGTCGTCGATGAGTTCCTGGGCCTCGGACTCCGTGAGCAGGCCGGCCTCGATGTCCCGCTGGAGGTAGGTGTCGAGGAAGGCGTCGATGCGGCCGATCGACATCGCGGCGCCGTTCTGTTCCTTGACCGCGGCGAGGTAGGCGAAGTAGAGCCACTGGACGGCCTCGAGGCTGGTGCGGGCGGGGCCGGAGATGTCGTGACCGTAGGAGAGAGCCATGGCCTTGAGTTCTTCGAGGGCGCGGATCTGCTCGGCGATTTCCTCGCGTTCCTGGATCACCTGCGCACTCGGCCAGAGGACTTCGACTGCGCTTTTGTCCGCTCGCTTCGCGACGATGAGCCGGTCGACGCCGTAGAGGGCGACGCGGCGGTAGTCGCCGATGATGCGGCCGCGGCCGTAGGCGTCGGGCAGGCCGGTGATGATGCCGGAGGAGCGGCAGGCGCGGATCTCGGGGGTGTAGGCGTCGAAGACGCCGTCGTTGTGGGTCTTGCGGAGCTTGGTGTAGATCTCCCGGACGGCGGGGTCGGCCTCGTACCCGTAGGCGTTCAGGGCGCTCTCGACCATGCGAAAGCCGCCGTTGGGCATGATGGCGCGCTTGAGCGGGGCGTCGGTCTGGAGACCGACGACGATGTCGAGACCGCGGTCGATGTACCCGGGGGCGAAGGCGTCGATACGGGAGGGCGTCCTGGCGTCGACGTCGTAGATGCCGCGTTCCCTCTCGGTGGGGAACATCCCGAGGAGCTTGCGCCAGACCTTGGTGGTGCGTTCGGTGGGTCCGGCGAGGAAGGAGGCGTCTCCCTCGTAGGGGGTGTAGTTCTGCTGGACGAAGTCGCGGACGTCGACCGTGTCGCGCCACAGGCCACCCCGGAAGCCGGCCCAGGCGCCCCCGGACGTCGACGGCTCGCGCGACGGCTCCTGGGCAGGGGTGACGGTCGTGGTTTCCGCAGGGGTCGCAGTCATGGCGCGCACCTTCCGCATCGCTTCACTGGTACGGATCCATTGCACGCCCGTGTGCGCTCCGCCGGGCGCCGCAATGGTCCCCGATCTCGGGCCGAAGGTCCCGATGACCGTCGATCGCGGCGGCGGTCGCGGCATCTGACCTGGCTATTTCGTCGGAATTTTGACCCCATCCAGTCTTGTGAATTCCTTCACAAGAAGTTCCGGGGGTTATCTGCTGTGCTTGGACCCATGACGTCCAGTTCGACTCCGCCGCCGACGCCCACCGGCGCGCCCACGAGACACACTCCGCTGCGCGGACTCACCGCCCGCGGCCGCGACGAGGCACACCGCGTCGCCTCACCGCTCGAGCTCTTCTTCGACCTGTGCTTCGTCGTGGCCATCGCCCAGGCGGGCGTCCAGCTGGTGCACGCCATCGCTGAAGGGCACGCGGGCGAGGGCATCCTCAACTACGCGATGGTGTTCTTCTCCATCTGGTGGGCGTGGATGAACTTCACGTGGTTCGCCTCGGCGTACGACAACGACGACGTGCTCTACCGAGTCGTCACCCTGGTCCAGATCGCCGGGGTGCTCGTCCTGGCCGCCGGGATTTCCAAGGCGTTCGAAAGCCACGAGTTCCTGATCGTCTGGCTCGGCTACCTGATCATGCGGCTCGCCCTGATAGCGCAGTGGCTGCGTGTGGCGCGGTCGACCGAGGGCGCGGAGAGGACCATGGCCCTGCGGTACGCCGGCGGCGTACTGCTGTGCCAGGTCGGCTGGCTGGGGCTGCTTTTGTTGCCGGAAGGCGGCCGACCCTGGGTCTTCCTCGTGATGGCGCTGCTCGAGATGTGTGTGCCGCCGTTCGCGGAGAAGGACCACCCGACGTCCTGGCACCCGCACCACATCTCCGAACGGTACGGGCTGTTCACGATCATCGTGCTCGGCGAGACCATCGCCGCGGCCACCGTCGCCGTGAAGTCGGGCATCGACGAGCACGACGCTCTGACGGATCTGCTGCCGATCGCCGCGGGTGGACTGCTGATCGTCTTCGCCGCCTGGTGGATCTACTTCGTCGTACCGATCCACGGCCACCTGCGCTCCAACCGGCAGGCATTCCTCTGGGGCTACGGCCACTATCTGATCTTCGCCTCCGCGGCCGCCGTCGGCGCGGGACTGGAGGTCGCGGTGGAACAGACGGTCGGCAAGGCGGACATCTCCACGCTGGCCGCGTCGGCCGCTGTGACGCTGCCGACGGCCCTGTACTTCCTCACTGTCTGGGCGCTGCACTCCCGCTTCTACAAGGTGGGCATCGCCCAGCAGTTGGTCCTTCCGACCACAGCCCTGCTGGTGATCGTCTGCACGTTCCTGGGCGACTGGGCGGTGTTCGCGGCCGGCATCGTCTCGGCACTGGCGGTCGCGACCGGCGTCACGCTCACGGCGCGCATGGTCGCCAAGGAGCGCGGCGCGAGCGGAACGAGCGGGGAGCGCGCGACGAGCCCGGTCGCCTGACAAGGACGCGTGCGCGGCGGTGGGGGCGAGACTGGGTTCATGACAGTTGACGCTTTGACCGACGTCACCGGGGTTCGGGTGGGCCACGCGACGCGCTCCGGCAGCGGTTGGCTGACCGGGACCACCGTCGTACTGGCCCCGGAAGGCGGCGCCGTCGCCGCCGTGGACGTACGCGGCGGCGGCCCCGGCACCAAGGAGACCGACGCCCTCGACCCTCGGAATCTCGTCGAGAGGGTCGAGGCGATCGTGTTGACGGGCGGTAGCGCGTACGGGCTCGACGCGGCGTCCGGCGTCATGGCCTGGCTCGAGGAGCAGGGGCGCGGTGTGCGGGTCGGGGAGGACCCCGCACACGTGGTACCGGTGGTGCCCGCCGCCTGCGTCTTCGATCTGGGGCGGGGCGGCGACTTCCGGGCCAGGCCCGACGCCGCCACCGGTCGCGCGGCGGTCGAGGCGGCCGCGGCGAGCCCGGTCGGGGCGCCCGTACGGGAGGGATGCGTGGGCGCCGGCACGGGAGCCGCCGTCGGAGCGATGAAGGGCGGGGTGGGCACCGCGAGCACTGTGCTCGACTCGGGGATCACCGTGGCCGCGCTCGTGGTGGCCAATGCGGTGGGGTCGGTGATGGCCCCGGAAACGGGCGTCCTGTACGGGGAGTTGTTCCAGGGGCGCGTGAACTACCCGGAGGCGCACGTCCACGAGACCGCGCGCCGGCGCCTCGCCGAGGCCGCGGCGAAGAGCGCCCGCCCGCTGCTGAACACCACGCTCGCCGTGGTCGCCACCGACGCGGGCCTGTCGAAGGCGCAGGCGCAGAAGGTGGCCGGCACGGCGCACGACGGGATCGCGCGCGCCGTGCGGCCGGTGCACATGCTCAACGACGGCGACACGGTGTTCGCGCTGGCGACCGGGGCGCGCCGGTTGGACGCCCAACGCCCCCTCGCACTGAACGAGATCCTCGAGGCGGGCGCGGACCTGGTGGCCCGAGCGATCGTGCGCGCCGTGCGCGCCGCCGAGTCGGTGGACGGGCCGGGCGGGGTGTGGCCGTCGTACGAGGAGTTGTACGGGAGGCGTTGATCAGGCGGGGCGCATGTGTCCGGCTCACACAACACCCGTCCTGTACCCGTTCGAGGCTCGTAGCGGACGTAGCGGCAATCACCGGCTCGCGCACGAGGGAGACGCACCCCTCAGGTCATCCGGACCCCATCCTCGCCCCACTCGCAAATGTCCTGGTTCTGTCACGTGCTGGCGTTCATGGCGTACGAGGGGAACCTCAGCAGCCGCCCGATCCCTCTTTCCCCACGCACTGGAGCGGATCACGCACATCACATGAAACGGGAGCAGCTCGTGACAACGCCGAACAAAGCAGCGCGGCGCGCACTGGGGGCCTGTGCCGCCCTGATGATCGGCGCCCTCACCCTCACCGCCTGCGGCGGCAACGCCAATGCCGACGCCAACAGCGACAGCAAAAGCGGCGACAAGGGCTCGGCCAAGACATCGACGGCGCAGATCGTCATCTCGGCGAAGGACGGCTCGACCGACGCGTCGATCAACACGACCGGCGTGAAGGTCAGTGGGGGCAAGCTGACCGACGTGAAGATGACAGTGGCGGGTTCCGGGCAGGTGGTGGCGGGCTCGATATCCGGGGACGGCGGCACCTGGAAGCCGAACGAGCAGCTCGAGCGGGGAACGAAGTACCAGATCTCGGCTACCGCCAAGGACTCCGGCGGCCATACGGCGGCGGCCAACTCCATCTTCACCACGGTCACGTCGGCGAACAGCTTCATCGGCACCTACACGCCGGACAACGGGACCACGGTCGGGGTCGGGATGCCGGTGTCGTTCAACTTCGACAAGGTGATCAGCGACAAGAAGGCCGTGCAGTCGCACATCACGGTCACCTCCAGTGGCGGGCAGAAGGTCGTCGGGCACTGGTTCGGCTCACAGCGGCTGGATTTCCGGCCCGAGGAGTACTGGAAAGCCGGCTCCAAGGTCACGATGAACATCGACCTGGACGGCGTGCAGGGCGCGAAGGGCGTCTACGGGGTACAGAAGAAGACCGTCACCTTCACCATCGGGCGTTCGCAGGTCTCCACGGTCGACGTCAACACGCAGACCATGACGATCGTCCGGGACGGCAAGACGTTCAAGACGGTCCCCGTCTCGACGGGCAGCCCTCAGCACACCACGTACAACGGGCAGATGGTGATCTCCGAGAAGTTCGTGCAGACGCGCATGAACAGCCAGTCCGTCGGTCTGGGCGGCGAGTACGACATCCCGGACGTGCCGCACGCGATGCGCCTGACGACCTCGGGAACGTTCATCCACGGCAACTACTGGTACAACAAGGGCAACCCGCCGTTCGGGCGCGAGGGCACCAGCCACGGCTGCGTCGGACTCGCGGACGTGCAGGGCGCGCAGGGCGCCACGAACGCCAAGTGGTTCTACGACAACTCGCTCATCGGGGACGTCGTGATCGTCAAGAACTCCCCCGACAAGACGGTGGCCCCCGACAACGGGCTCAACGGGTGGAACCTGTCGTGGAGCGACTGGATCGCGGGAAGCGCCGCCTGATCGTCGCAAGCGGCGCATGATCAGCTCAAGGGCCTTCTGAACAGCGTGTTCTGACAGAACGTCGGGCCATGTGGGAACTTCTCACACGGCCCATGCGTTTTCTGTGCGCACGTTTTCTCGGTTCCCGGACATGATGTCCGACCGAGGGGCTACGGTATGCACCCACAAGGTGACATGCAGCAACGCCGGGAGAAACCTTGAGCGTTCCGTACGAGACCACAGCGTACGAACCACCCGAGTCGCCCGAGTCTCCGGAGGAGCACCTCGAGCGGCTCCTCGGTCGTGCCCTGAACTCCTTCGAACTGCCCGATGACGTCATACAGCGGCTCGACTGTGCGCTGGCGCACGACAGTTCGTTGCACTCCGCGCATCACAGCGCGGGGCTGCACCGCGAGACGTACCGGCACACGTGGCTGCTCACGGACGGCTCGGCGCTCACCCTGTGGGAGCTTGTGCACAACACCGCGCCGGGCAGCGCCGCGCAGCACGAGGTGTACGTCGACGAGGAGGAGCTGCGTACCGCCACCGCGCGCCTGCCACTGCCTCCGGACGCGCCGGACTTCGAGCTGCCGGTGGCGGTTCAGCTGTCACCGATCCCGGCGCCCCGGCACGCGTACGTGCCGGACGACTCGGCGGACCACGCGCGCCGGCTCCTGCGCCGCGCGGAGAACGCCGACCGGCCGGACGCGGAGACGGCGACACTGCTGTCGACCGCGTTCGCCCACCAGATCACGCAGGCCTTCGGGCGTCCGAGCCGGGCGGGGCGCGCGGGGCTGTGCTTCGCGCTCTACGAGCACGCGTTCCTGCTGCGCGACGGTGCGGAGCTCTCCCTCTGGGAGGTCGAGCACACGGCCACGCCCGACGGGCGGCACATGTGCGAGGTCTACGTCACGGAGCAGGCGGCCCGGGACGCGATGGAGCGGCGAGCGGCGCAGGTTTCCTGAGCAGGGGCGGGCACATCTCCGGTGCCGGTCTCCGGCTCCGGCTCCGGCTCCGGCTCCGGCTCCAAGGCGTACGGCATTGGTGCACGCCTCCGGCGGGCATGATCCCGCACGAGTTCCACTTCGCGCCCCAGCGCCGGTCATTGAGCCGACGCCATTCGTCGGTCACGCCGGTTGCCGCGTCGGCACCTCGCCGCGCTAGCGCCCGTCGCTGAGCTGTCGTACCAGACCCGCGAAAGCGGCCCTCTCCGCAGGGGTCAGTTCGACGGACTCCAACTGGGGGCCGGCCTGCCGCTGGTGCGGGAGGGCGTGCAGGGTGTGGCCGTGCCGCAGGCCGGCTCCGGTGCGGGCGCGGCGCAGGAGACGGACCAGGCCGATCACCCAGACGACGGTGGCGAAGGCGAGAACGGCCACACCCAGCGACTGGAGGATCGAGACGTGCTCATCGGGCATGCGCTCAGTAGACACCACGGTCCGGGACTTTGGTCCCGGACCGTGATGTATCTCGCATGAGGCGCAGGGAGCATGTTTACACCTCAGAGGCAGCGAACAACTCACAGCACGCCAAAGGGACATGCGGGTGGGCCCGCAGTCCCTTTCACGGGGACTGCGGGCCCACTCGTACTCCGTGTGGCCGGGGCTTACGCCGCGACCGGCTGCTTCGTCTCCGTGGCAGCAGCGGCGTCGGCGTCCGTCGCGCCGGCGGGCACGGCGCCCGCTGCCGGCTTGCGCATGCCCTTCAGTACGACGACCAGGGTGGCCGTGACGCACACGCCGACCGCGATGGCGATCAGGTAGAGGAAGGCGTTGCCGATCAGCGGGACCACGAAGATGCCGCCGTGCGGGGCGCGCAGGGTGGCGCCGAAGGCCATCGACAGGGAGCCGGTGATCGCGCCGCCGACCATCGAGGACGGGATGACGCGCAGCGGGTCGGCCGCCGCGAACGGGATCGCGCCCTCGGAGATGAAGGAGGCGCCGAGGACCCAGGCGGCTTTGCCATTCTCGCGCTCGGTCTCGGTGAAGAGCTTGCCGCGGACCGTGGTGGCCAGCGCCATCGCAAGCGGCGGGACCATACCGGCGGCCATGACCGCGGCCATGATCTTCATCGCGGAGTCGCTCGGGTTGGACACCGCGATGCCGGCGGTGGCGAAGGTGTAGGCGACCTTGTTGACGGGCCCGCCGAGGTCGAAGCACATCATCAGGCCGAGCAGGGCGCCGAGCAGGATGGCGTTGGAGCCGGAGAGGCCGTTCAGCCAGTCGGTCATGCCCTTCTGGGCGGAGGCGATGGGCTTGCCCACGACGACGAACATCAGGAATCCGACGATCGCCGAGGAGATCAGCGGGATCACCACCACCGGCATGATGCCGCGCAGCACCGCCGGGATGTCGATCCTCTGGATCGCCATCACCACACCGCCGGCGAGCAGACCGGCGACCAGGCCGCCGAGGAAGCCCGCGTTGATCGTGGACGCGATCATGCCGCCCACGAAGCCGGGGACGAGGCCCGGCCGGTCCGCCATGCCGTAGGCGATGTAGCCGGCCAGGACCGGGACCAGGAACCCGAAGGCCACGGCACCGATCTGGAACATCAGGGCGGCCCAGCTGCCGGTCTGCGTCCAGACGAAGTGGTCCATGACCGACGGCGCCGACTTGATCTTGTAGCCGCCGATCGCGAAGCCGAGGGCGATGAGAAGGCCGCCCGCGGCGACGAACGGGACCATGTAACTGACGCCGGACATCAGCCACTTGCGCAGCTTGGTGCCGTAGCCCTCGCCGGAGTCACCGGCGCGCTCGACCGGCGTGCCCGCTCCCGGGGCGGCGCCCGCGGTCACCTCACCACGCGCCGCCTTGCCGCGCACCTCGGTGATCAGCTCGCCGGGGCGATTGATGCCGGCCTTCACACCGACGTCGACCGTCGGCTTACCGGCGAAGCGTTCCTTCTCGCGTACGGGGACGTCGTGCGCGAAGATCACGCCGTCCGCCGCCGCGATGACGGCCGGGTCGAGCCGGGTGAAGCCGGCTGAGCCCTGCGTCTCGACGACGACCTCGACGCCCGCGTCGCGGCCCGCGTTCTCCAGGGACTCGGCCGCCATGTACGTGTGGGCGATGCCGGTCGGACACGAGGTGACGGCGACGATCCGGAAAGGGCGCTCGCTTTCACTCCCGCCCGCGCCCCCGCCCGCGCGCTCGTCCTCGGAGCGGGCGCCCGGCGCCGGGGCGGAGGTGTCCTCGGCACGCGCGCCCGGCGCGGGAGCCGTACTACCCGGTGCGGCGTCGACGGAGGCCGCCCCCGACGCCGCACCGGAGTCTTCGGAGGCGCTCGCAGCGCCCTTCGCGCTGTCGGAAGCGCCGCGCGCGCCCCCCGAACCGGCCCCCGCACCAGCAGCCTGCGCGTCAACCCCGGCGCCAGCCTCAACGGCAGCACCAGCACCAGCACCGGCACCAGCGCCGGCGCCTGCGCCCGCCGCAGCCGGCGCCTCCTCGCCCCGGATCAGCGCCGCCGCGCTCGCCGCGTCCCCCACCGACCTCAGCGCGCCGGTGAACTCGGCGTTCATCAGCTGCCGTGCCAGCGACGACAGGATCGTCAGGTGGGCGTCGTCGGCACCGGCGGGTGCCGCGATCAGGAAGATCAGATCGGCGGGGCCGTCCGCGGCGCCGAAGTCGATTCCGGCGGCGCTGCGCCCGAAGGCGAGCGTCGGCTCGGTGACATGCTCGCTGCGGCAGTGCGGGATGCCGATGCCGCCGTCGAGGCCGGTGGGCATCTGTGCTTCGCGCGCGGCCACGTCAGCGAGGAAGCCATCGAGGTCGGTCACCCGGCCCAGGGCCACCATGCGCTCGGCGAGGGCACGCGCCGCCGCTTCCTTGGTGTCGGCGGACAGGTCGAGATCGACCAGGTCCGCGGTGATCATGTCGCTCATCGCGGGCTCCTTCGCACGCGTATCGCCCGGGGAGTGGGGTGGGCGGGGGTGGGGACGGGGGTGCAGTGGGGGGTGGTGAGAACCTCGGGGCCTGGGGAGGCGGGGCCGGGGGAACCCCGCCTCCCCAGGGCGGCAGGGCGGCTCAGGCCGTTCTGCCGCCTGTCGGCCGCGGCGAGTAACGGGGAGCCTCGCCGCTCCAGGGCCGGATCGGGGTAAGCGGCGGGAGCGTGTGGCTCTGCGGGCGGCGCGAAGTTGAAGTGGATGGCGCACACTGCCACGCGCGCGCCCATGCCAGTCACCGGTCGCGACACCGCGCACGCCTCCGCACCAGCCACCAGGGACGCCTCCGCACCAGCCACCACACACGTCCGCATACCAGGTGCCGTCCGCGCCGTGACGCGCATTCCTGCGCGCAGCCCCACGCCGGGTACCGTCCGCGCTGTAACGTGCGCCTGCCCGCCGGGCGCCGTGCCCGCCGACGCGCAAGCGCCGTCACCGGCCAACACGCGAACTCCTTCACCGGTCACGGCGCAAGCCGGTTCGCCAGCCACAAGACACGCACCCGCGCCCGCGTCCGCACCCGCCACGACACACGCCCCCGCACCAGCCACCGAGCACGCCCCCGCACCGCACGCCGGTCGCGCACCCGTGCAGGCCGTCGGCCTGAAGGTCGTACGAAGGCTCATGACACCGGCTCCGTCAAGGCGCGATCCACGGGCACCTCGGCCGTCACCGTGACCGCCGCGGGGTCCAGGTCCCTCGGGGTCGGCATCACGCTGCCCGGGAGCTGGACGGCCGCGGCGCCGTGTGCCACGGCCGAGGCGAGCGCGTCCGGACCGCTGCCACCGGCGATCAGGAAGCCGGCCAGGGAAGAGTCGCCGGCGCCCACGTTGCTGCGTACGGCGTCCACGCGCGCGCTGCCGAACCAGGCGCCCACGCCGTCCACGAGCAACTGCCCGTCGGCGCCCAGGCTCGCGAGCACGGCGCGTGCGCCCATCTCGCGCAACTCCTCGGCCGCCTTCACCGCGTCGCCCACGGTGAACAGGGGGCGCCCGACGGCCTCCGCGAGCTCCTCGGCGTTGGGCTTCACCACGTCGGGCCGCTCGCGCAGCGCCTCCAGGAGCGCACGCCCCGAGGTGTCCAGAGCGATTCGCGCGCCCCCGGCGTGCGCCCGCGCGACGACATCGGCGTACCACGCCGGCGCGAGCCCCCGCGGCAAGCTCCCGCAGCAAGCGATCCACGCGGCATCGCGCGACTGTTCGCGCACCGTCTCCAGAAGCAGTTCCTGCTCCTGCGCGGACAGCTCAGGCCCCGGCGCGTTGATCTTGGTGAGCACCCCGTCCGCCTCGGCAAGCGCGATGTTCGACCGGGTGGCGCCCGCCACCGGTACCGGCGCGACCTCGATGCCCTGCGCGTGGAGCAGATCGGCGACGAGCGCCCCCGGCGCACCACCGAGGGGCAGGACGGCGACCGTGCGCTGTCCGGCGGCCGCGACGGCGCGCGAGACGTTCACACCCTTGCCACCCGGGTCCATGCGCTCACCGGTGGCCCGGATGACCTCGCCGCGGTCGAGGGAGGGAACCTCGTACGTGCGGTCCAGGGAGGGGTTCGGGGTGACGGTGAGGATCATGTGCGCACTACTTCCGTGCCGCCGTGCTCGATCGCGACGGCGTCTTCTTGGCTCAGCCCGCTGTCGGTGATCAGCAGGTCCACGTCGGTCAGGTCGCCGAAGCGGGCGAAGTGCTCCTGGCCGTGCTTGGAGGAGTCGGCGAGCAGCACGACACGGCGGGCGGCGGCGAGGGCCGCGCGCTTGACCGCGGCCTCGGCGAGGTCGGGGGTGGTCAGGCCGTGGTCGGCGGAGAAGCCGTTGGCCGCGACGAACAGGACATCGGCACGGATCTCGCCGTAGGCACGCAGCGCCCAGGCGTCCACGGCGGCGCGCGTACGGTGGCGCACGCGCCCCCCGACGAGGTGGAGCTGGATTCCGGGGTGGTCCGCGAGGCGCGCGGCGATGGGCAGGCTGTGGGTGACGACGGTGAGCGAGGCTTCCAGCGGAATCGCGGCGGCCAGCCGGGCCACTGTCGTGCCGGCGTCGAGAAGGAGCGTGCCCTCGGTGGGCAGTTCCGCGACGGCGGCCTTGGCGATGCGGTCCTTCTCGTCGGCGGAGGTGCCCTCGCGCTCGGCGAGGTCCGGTTCGAAGTCGAGACGCCCGGCGGGTATGGCCCCGCCGTGCACCCGGCGCAGCAGGCCGGCGCGGTCGAGGGCCTTCAGGTCCCGGCGGATCGTCTCCGCCGTCACCTGGAACTCCTCCGCCAGCGACACCACGTCCACCCGGCCGCCGTCACGGGCGAGCCGGAGGATCTCCTGCTGCCGCTCCGGTGCGTACATGCCCGTTCGCCTCCCGTTCGCCTCCGCCTTGATGTCCGAGTGTTCTCGGCTCATGCCCGAACTTGTGGTTTCAGTCGGGAGGCTACGCCCGGATTTCCGAGAAGTAAACAGGTTCGGGCATCGGTCAGACACAAACGGGCACGCCTCAAGCGCACCGCTGCGATTCGATCTTCTGCTGGGCGGCGATGACGGCGCGTGCGAGTTCGTGGCGGGCGGCCTCCTGGCGCATGGCCAGGACGAGCTGGGAACGGTGGTCCGCGGCGGCGATGCGCGCGGCGGGGACCGGTTCGGGGAGGGCGGTGGCGACGTATTCGTCGACGCGTTCGACGACCTTGGTCAGTTCGACGCGGACGGCCTCCGTGTGGTCGGCGATCCCCTTGATCATGTTGCCGGTCTGGCAGATGTCCTCGAAGTCTTCGGCCCGGCACGGCTTCTGGGCACAGCGGCACTGGGCCTTGTAGAGGTCGGCGAGCCATTCGGCGGGCCGGTCCAGTTCGGTGCCGGCCTCGTCCCTGCCGCGGATCTTCTGCATCCAGGCGAAGACCTGCCGGTGGTGCCGGAGGGTGTACGAGGCGAGGACACCCGTGACAAGGGCGGAGACGGCGGTCAGCGCGAGGGTGCCGGCACTGGTGCCGATCGCCAGTGTGGTGGTGCCGTTCGCCAGTGTGGTGGTGCTGGTCATCATGCTGTGGTCCGTTCAGGGGCGGAGCGTGAGCGGAGGGAGGGGAAAACTCGCCGGAGCGGCTCTACCGGTACCGGAAAGGCACGCCGGAGCGGCTCTACCAGTACTGGAAAGACTCGCCGGAGCGGCTCTACCCGTACCGGAAAGGCTCGCCGGAGCGGCTGTGTCAGCGCCGGGGCGGGCTCGTCGCAGTGGCTGGGTCAGTGGCCGGCGGCGAGGTGGCGCAGGGCGTCGACGTCGTGGACGACGAACTGGCGGTACCGGGCTTCGACGATCCCGTGGTAGCGCAGGGTCCGGATCGCGTTCTCCGTCGTGGAGACGGCGAGTTGGAGGGCCGCGGCGATGTCCTTCTGGCCGGGTCCCGACACGACGGCCCCGCCCGTCCGGGGGTCCGGCCGCCCCGCGGTGTCGGCGAGGTGCGCCAGCAGCCGGCTGGTGCGCTCCAGCGGCGGCCGGGTGGCCATGGTGTAGACGAGCTCGTCGCTGCGGTTGCGGTCCTCCAGGCTGCGCAGGAGGGCGAGCTGGATGTCGGCGTGTTTGCGCAGCAGGACGTTGAAGTCGCGTGCGCCGCAGGGGATGGCGACGGTCCTGGTCAGGCATTTGGTGAGGACGGCTGAGCCGGGGTCGATGAGCTTGCCCTCGCCGACCAGTTGGCCGCCGCCGCGGAACCGGATCACGGCGGGCACGTTGTCACCCTCGCCGAGCGGGAAGCGGTCCTGCCGTACGACGCCGTCCCAGATGATGTAGATGTTCCGGTCACCCCGCCCCATGGGCAGGTGCTCGTCCCGTTCGAAGGTGCGGGCGCGCAGTCCAGCCTGTAACAGAGCGCGCCAGCTGTCGGCCTCCAGTCGGTGCAGGAAGCTTCCCTCGGGCTTGTTCTCGTGACCGAGGAGGTCGGTCGTCCGGGCGGAGTCGACGGTCGAGGGCGAGCTCACGGGCAAGCTCACTCCCCTGTTCCGACGGCGCGTGTCCCGGCGTACGCGCCGCGGGACACGTATGGGTGACGGAGTGTCACGGTCGGGGTGTCATGGGGTCCGCGGCACGACGGCGGGACTATGCCGTCACCCTTCACGGTGCGCATCGCGATTGATCCCTGTTCTGTTGATTCTTTGGAACCCCGCTGGTCGGCGGGGTTCCGGGTGGCGGGTCCGGCCTCCCGATCCGGGAGGTGCGGCAGGCGCCCGGGTAGTGAGTCCGGGCGGGTGGAAACGGTGGAGCGAGATAGACCGTACCCCTCGCCGCGAGCGAAGAGCCAGTCGGCTTTTCGAAGGCGCCGAGATGAATAATGATCATGTAGAAAACCCCTCACCGTGGGGCTTTGTTACAGAAGATCAGGCGCGGTCGGGACGGAGAATCCGCCGGCCTTCGGACAATTCCTCATCACGGTTTTCCTGGCATTCACACCGGCGAAGGAGCGAGAGGATCCTTCTCGGGTGAGCGGCATATGACATCCACGCAAACATCCACGCAAACCCCGGGAAAAACGAGAGGCCCCGGGGCACTACCCCCAGGACCTCCCGGAAAGGTCCGGACCCGCCAGGGATCAGACCGCCGCCCAGTAAACACCACGGATGACCTTTCAGTCACTCCCCGCCGAGCGCCAACCGGCCCCACCCGGGCGAATCAGCCGCCGAAACCCCCAGCCGCGGGGGTTGTCACACACCGCACACCATTCCGCACACGCCGTCGGAGCGCCCGACTCGCACGCGCACTTTATCCCTTTTGCCGACACGGGGACGGGTCGACTCGACCGTCACACGTCACCGCCGAATGATCCGACACCGATCAAGATTAAACAGATTCGGCCAACCCGTCCGGAGCCGAACGAGGCTCCACCGGGGCGGAACAGATCATTCCTCATCACCGAAATGACCGCCCGCCGCTCCTGTAATTCCTCCGGGAGAGGGGGCGGGAAGGAATCCGATTCCAAAGGAAATTCAGCCGGGGTCCGCGCGACGAGCTTAATCCAGTGCGGGAATCCAGTACCTGAGGGAACGCATCACCGTATGTCGACCAATGAATAAGGGCAGGCCCGACATCCTCACTCCGGCGCACCCTCAGGACCCCGGCGCCCCATCCGTCCGACGCCAACTTCCGCCCTGTCAGTTTCCTTGTATTGCAAGAGAGTTGAAGCCATCGGACACCCAAAGCCGGAGCGTCCGGGCCAGATGCACCCATTCCACCCACCTGAGGCCCCCACGCCACCCGCGCCACCCGCGCCACCCGAGAGACGCGCCCACTCTCCACCCCCACACAAAGCACGACACACAGCACGACACCCCGGCCCGATACAACCCCCGGGCCGGGGTACGGCACCACCGCTCATCGACTGCGACTGCGACTGCGACGGGGACTGCGACGAACGACCTCAGCTCTCGCTCGACCCCACCGTCTCCTCCTGCCCGGCCACCCGTCCCGGCAGCGCGAACATCAGCAGGAAGATCAGGCCCAGGACTCCGGCGACCCATCCGAGCGCCCCCTGGAAGGCGTCCACGAACGCCGGCCCCACCCGCTGCGGCGCCAAGTGGTCGTCGATCGTGCCGAAGAAGACCACCGACACCAGTCCGAGCCCCAGCGCATTGCCCATCTGCTGAACGGTGTTGATGAGCCCCGACGCCGAACCCGCGTGCTCGCGCGGCACGTCCGACAGCACCGCGTCCGTCAGCGGCGCCACGATGAGCCCCATGCCCACACCCATCACGACCAGCGGCAACGCCATCTGCCAGGACGCGATCCCGAGCCCGTAGCGGTGGGACTCCCCGATGTAGAGCAGCACGCCGAGCGTCATCAGCAGCGCGCCCGCCTGGAGCACCCGGCGTCCGAAGCGCGGGACCAGCTTCTGCACCGACAGCCCGGCCGCCGTGGACACCGCGATCGAGAACGGGACGCCCGTCAGCCCCGCCCGCAGCGGGCTCCAGCCCAGGCCGATCTGCATGTACAGCGTCCACACCAGGAAGAACACACCGAGGGCGACACCGAAGACGGTCTGTACGGCGATGCCGGCCGCGAAGCTCTTCACACGGAACAGGGAGAGTTCGATCAGCGGAGAGCCGTCCCGTACGGTCTTCCGCTTCTCGTACGCCACCAGCGCCGCGAAGACCAGGACCGCGCCGGCCATCGACGCGTAGCCCCACAGCGGCCAGCCCAGCTCACGGCCCCTGGTCAGGGGGTAGAGCAGCATCAGCAGACCGAGCGTCACCAGCGCCACGCCCACCAGGTCCAGCTTCAGCGCCTTGGGGGCCTTCGACTCGGTGATGAAACGGCTGCCGAGGACCAGGGCCGCGATCCCGACGGGGAGGTTGATGAGGAAGATCGGCCGCCATTCGAGGCCGAAGAGGTTCCACTCCGTCAGCAGGGCGCCGAGCAGCGGGCCCGAGACCGCGCCCAGTCCGACGATCGCGCCGAACAGGCCGAAGACCTTGCCGCGCTCCTCCGCCGGGAAGGTCGCGTGCACGATCGACAGCACCTGCGGCACCATCATCGCGGCCATCCCGCCCTGCAGGATCCTGGACGCGACCAGCATCTCCGGGTTCGCGGCGAAGCCGCACAGCGCCGACGCGAGTGTGAAGCCGGCGATACCGACCAGGAAGAGCCGCTTGCGGCCGTGGATGTCGCCGAGGCGTCCGCCGGTGACGAGGCCGGCGGCGAAGGCGAGCGCGTAACCGGCGGTTATCCACTGGATCTGGCTGAACGACGCCCCCGCGTCCCGCTGGATCGACGG
Organism: Streptomyces sp. NPDC005648; assembly: GCF_040605395.1. NCBI lineage: Bacteria > Bacillati > Actinomycetota > Actinomycetes > Kitasatosporales > Streptomycetaceae > Streptomyces > Streptomyces sp. NPDC005648. Next base: position 168,480 of record NZ_JBEXCS010000004.1, read on the forward strand.
GATCGCGATGTTGACGATCGTGACGTCGACGAGGTCCATGAAGGCCGCGGTCATCACGATGGCGAGGGCGAACCAGCGGCGGCGGTCCGCGCCGACGGCACCGCTCGGCGCGGAAGCCGCCACCTCGGCGGGTGCCGTGCTGTCGACAAGGAGTTCTGTGTCGGTGGAGGTCATACCTTGAAGCTACGTCCCCACTAGGTCAGATCATGTCCTAGTTCTACGGCATCCTCGAACTCATGACGACCGACACCCCGGCGCGACTCCTCACGCTCCTCTCCCTCCTCCAGACGCCCCGCGAATGGCCCGGCGGCGAACTCGCCGAGCGTCTCGGGGTCTCCCGCCGCACCGTCCGGCGCGACATCGACCGGCTGCGGGAGCTCGGCTATCCCGTGCAGGCGACCATGGGCGCCGACGGCGGCTACCGACTGGTCGCGGGCAAGGCGATGCCTCCGCTCGTGCTCGACGACGAGGAGGCGGTGGCGATCGCGGTCGGCCTGCGGGCGGGGGCGGGGCACGCCCTGGCGGGCGTGGACGAGGCGTCCGTACGGGCCCTCGCCAAGCTGGAGCAGGTGCTGCCCTCGCGGCTGCGGCACCGTGTCTCCACGCTCCAGGCGGCGACCACGCCGCTGACCAGCGGGGACGGGGCGAGTATCGCGCCCGAGATCCTGACGGTCATGGCCTCCACCGTGGCCGGCCACGAACGTCTGCGCTTCGCCTATCGCGCCGGTGACGGGACCGAGTCGCGGCGGCTGACGGAGCCGTACCGCCTTGTCTCGACCGGGCGCCGCTGGTACCTCGTCGCCTACGACCTCGACCGCGCCGACTGGCGCACCTTCCGCGTCGACCGGGTGGCCGAGCCGTTCGCGACCGGCGCGCGGTTCGCTCCGCGGGAGCTGCCGACGGGGGACGCGGCGGAGTACCTCCGGCGGTCGATGCAACGCCATCAGGAGTCGTACACCATCGACGTCACCTTCGACGCCCCCGCGGAGACCGTCGCGACGAAGGTGCCGGCCTGGCTGGGTACTCCGGAGCCGATCGACACCACAACCTGCCGTCTGCGGGCCACCGCCACCGACCCGGTGGAGTGGACGGCGGTACGGCTGGCGATGACGGGCGTGGAGTTCAGGGTACGGGAGCCGGCGGAACTGGCCGAGTTCGTACGGGAGTTGGGCGGGCGGTTGGTTCGGGGCGGGGGTGAGTGAGGGGGGTGGCGGAGCTTCAGGAGGACGGCCGCTGCGCCTCAGGCACCCTCACCTGTGCCCGCCCCCGCCTACGCCCGTCCAGGCCGTCGCCCCCCGAGCCACCCCCAGGGAAAGTCGCGCAGTGCCTCCAGGTTCCGCAGGGCCAGGGCCGCCGGCCCCTCCGGTCCCGTCGCCGGTGCGCGCCCCGCCGCCCAGGCCTCGACCGCTGTCCGTACGGCCGCACTGGCCACCGCCGCGACGAACCGCAGCTCAGCGGAGCCGACGAGGCCCGTGCCAACGTTGTCCACGTCCACGGCGCCCCCGCCACCCGAACCCCCCGGCACGCTCCCGCCACCCGAAGCTCCCAGCACTCCCGGCCCTCCCGGCCCTCCCGGCACCCCCACGTCGTCCGCCCCGGCCAAGCCCCCCTCGGGACCCGCGCCCCCGGCGTCGTCCCCGGGTGCCGCCCCTGCCGCCTCGCCACCGTTTCCGCCCCGCACCCGCGCCACCAGCACCTCCCCCAGCCGTCCTTCCCCCTCGTGGCACACCTCCGCCCACACCTTGCCCAGGGCGGGGCTGTGGTCGGTCAGGCGGATCAGGGTGCGGACCAGTTCCCAGGAGGCCGCCGAGATGCCCGCGCCGGGGGTCAGGGTGTGGTGGACGGCGTGGGCCAGGGCCTCGGGGAGCGGGAGGCCGGCCGGGGCCTGTGCGACCGCGTCGGCCCAGCGGTGGGCGCCCGCCGCGTAGAGGGGGGCGACGGCCTCCTCCTTCGTCGCGAAGTAGCGATAGAAGGTGCGGGGGGCGATCCCCGCGGCCTGGGCGATGTCCTCCGCGCGGGTGGCCCGCAGACCGCGTTTCACGAACAGGCCCGCCGCCGCCCGGGCGATCTCCATCCGGGTCGTCGCCTTGCGTCGCTCGGTCAGGGAGGTCGGTGCGGGGGTGGGGCTGCTCACATCGGCAGGCTATGCCCATGTGACACAATCTGCCACCGGCGGGCCACCCCGGGGTTCAGGTCCGGGGTGCCCCGCCCTCCAGCATGCCCGCCTCCATGGAGCGGGCGCAAAAAAGCGAGCCGGGCCCCGGCACCCGGGGGGAGGGTGCCGAAGCCCGGCTCAGGGAGAGTCCCGGCGCCGGGGGGGGGATGTGCGTCGGGACTTGGTTCGGTGGGAACCTGCCGGTTCCGGATGGGCCTGTGCGAAGGGTGAGAGACCTCGAACTCCTGTGCCCTGAAGTCTTGTTCCCGGTGCTTTCGCGGTTAAGCGGCGTCACACAGCCATGTTTGCGCTGTCTTTCGCCACCCGGCGTGCGCGGTGGGCGCCCCGCGCACCCAGCCGCACTCCGCACCCGACACTCCGCATGCACTCCGCACTCGGCCGAATGCCTTACGCCGCCGCCTCGAACCCCGTGTCCCGCGCCAGCTTCTTCAGCTCCAGCAGCGCGTGCTTCTCGATCTGCCGGATCCGCTCGCGCGTCAGACCGTGCTCCTTGCCGACCTCCGTCAGGGTCCGCTCCCGGCCGTCCTCGATGCCGTAGCGCATCTTGATGATGGAGGCCGTGCGCGGGTCCAGGCGGCCGATCAGGTGGTCGAGTTCCTCGCTGCGCAGGAGGGTCAGGACCGACTGCTCCGGGGAGACCGCGGAGGTGTCCTCGAGGAGGTCGCCGAACTGGGTCTCGCCCTGGTCGTCCACCGCCATGTTCAGCGAGACCGGGTCACGGGCCCAGTCCAGGACGTCGATCACACGGTCCGCGTTCGAACCGAGCTCGGCGGCGATCTCCGAGGGCTCCGGGTCGCGGCCGTGCTCGCGGTTGAACTCGCGCTGCACGCGCCGGATCCGGCCCAGCTCCTCGACCAGGTGGACGGGGAGACGGATGGTGCGCGACTGGTCCGCTATCGAGCGGGTGATGGCCTGGCGGATCCACCAGGTGGCGTACGTCGAGAACTTGAAGCCCTTGCGGTAGTCGAACTTCTCCACCGCGCGGACCAGGCCCGCGTTGCCCTCCTGGATCAGGTCCAGGAGCGGGAGGCCGCTGCGGGGGTAGCGGCGGGCGACCGCCACCACCAGGCGGAGGTTGGACCGGATGAAGATGTCCTTGGCGCGCTCGCCGTCGGCCACCAGGGCCTCCAGCTCCTCGCGGGTGGCCTCGGCCTTCGCCTCCTCGTATCCGTCGAGGACCTGTCGCGCGAACACACCCGCCTCGATGATCTGTGACAGCTCGACCTCCTTGGCGGCGTCGAGCAGCGGTGTGCGCGCGATCTCGTCGAGGTACATGCCGACCAGGTCACGGTCGGCGATCTCGCCGGCGTGGGCGCGAACACTGCGTGCCGTGTCGGTCTCGCCGGTGGCGGACTGACGACGGGCGACGGCACGGGTTGCCATGCGTGCTCCCTTGCGATGGTGGGCTGGCGGGTGGTCCTGGACACCGGGCACTCACCTTCGAGTACCACTCAGCACCTTGGTCGGGTGCCCTGCATCTGTTGGAAACAACGACTGGAATCCGGACAGAATTCCCAACCCGTCACCCTATTTTTCTGATCATGCAGTACCCTGTGCGGCTACATAAGGAGGACCTAAGGAGAATCCGATGCCGCCGGAACGTACAGAGGTGCAGGTCAGGCCGGGAGTCGAGGAAGACCTCGAAGCCCTCACCGACATCTACAACCACTATGTACGTGAGACGCCCATCACATTCGACACCGCCGCCTTCACTCCTCAGGAGCGCCGCCCCTGGTTCCTCTCCCACCCTGAAGACGGACCGCACCGTCTGATGGTTGCCACGGATGCGGACACACAGGAAATTCTGGGCTACGCCACATCCAGCCCTTATCGCGCCAAGCCCGCCTACGGGACCTCGGTCGAGACCACCATCTACCTCGCCCCCGGCGCCGGGCGCCGCGGCATCGGCACGCTCCTGTACAAGGCCCTCTTCGAGGCCCTGGCCGGCGAGGACCTGCACCGCGCCTACGCCGGCATCGCACAACCCAACGAAGCGTCCACGCGGCTGCATGAACGCTTCGGGTTCCGGTATGTCGGCACCTACCGGGAGGTGGGCCGGAAGTTCGGCCGCTACTGGGACGTGGCCTGGTACGAGAAGGACCTCTGAGGCAGGCCGGGGCCCCTCCCCCACCGACGCGTCAGCCGAACTGCACCGACCGCTTCGCCATCCCCAGCCAGAAGCCCTCGATCACGGACCTCTGCGTGTCCAGCTCGCCGCCCAGCTCCGCCGCGCCCATCGTCACGAACAGCGGGGCGAAGTGCTCGGTGCGCGGGTGGGCGTAGCGGCCGGCCGGGGCCTTGTTGAGGAAGTCCAGCAGGTCGTCCCAGTCGCGGTTCTCCAGCGCGTGGTGGCCCCAGTCGTCGAACTCCGAGGACCAGGTCGGCACGCCGGGGCCGGTGTGCCGCAGCGCGGCCAGGTTGTGGGTGAAGAAGCCGGAGCCGACGATCAGCACGCCCTCGTCGCGCAGGGGCGCGAGCCTGCGGCCGATCTCCATCAGCTTCACCGGGTCGAGGGTCGGCATGGAGATCTGCAGGACCGGGATGTCGGCGCCGGGGTACATTTCGACGAGCGGGACGTACGCGCCGTGGTCGAGCCCGCGGTCCGGGATGTCCTGCACGGGCATGCCGGGGGCGCGCAGCAGCTTCCGTACGGACTCGGCCAGTTCGGGGGCGCCCGGGGCCTCGTACTTCACCTGGTAGTAGTGCTCGGGGAAGCCCCAGAAGTCGTAGACGAGCGGAATCGTTCGGACCGCGCCGATGGCGAGCGGGGCCTCCTCCCAGTGGGCGGAGACCATCAGGATCGCCTTGGGGCGCGGCAGGTCGGCGGACCACGCGGCGAGCTCACCGGGCCAGATCGGGTCGTCCGCGAGCGGCGGGGCACCGTGGCTGATGTAGAGGGCGGGCATGCGTTCCGTTGCGGCGGCGGACATGATGACTACTCCCAATGATTGAACTCTCAAACTCCCCTACAGAAAACTGTACGTCGCACTTGTTTAATTTTCAAGAAGGGCTCTCGTACTATGGAGTAATGAAGACGGCATCCGTATCCGCCGAAGCAGTGCCGGCGGCAGAAGAAGCGGCCGACGCGGCCCGTTGGCTCACCGAGGAGGAACAGCACATCTGGCGCTCCTATGTGCATGCCACCACGCTCCTCGAAGACCACCTCGATCGCCAGCTCCAGCGGGACGCGGGAATGCCGCACGTCTACTACGGCCTCCTCGTCGGTCTCGCCGAGGCCCCGCAGCGCCGGCTGCGGATGACCCAGCTGGCGGAGAAGTCGAAGATCACCCGCTCCCGGCTCTCGCACGCCATCGCCCGCCTGGAGAAGAACGGCTGGGTGCGCCGGGAGGACTGCGCCGACGACAAGCGGGGCCAGTTCGCGGTGCTGACCGACGCGGGCGTGGAGATCCTGGAGCGGACCGCGCCCGGCCATGTCACCGCCGTACGGCAGGCCGTGTTCGAGCGGCTCACCCCGCAACAGCAGGAGGCCCTCGGCGAGATCATGCAGATCGTCGCCGAGGGCCTGCAGCCGAGCGATGCCGGCGCGGACCTGCCCTGGCTCCGCTGAGCCGCTCACTCAGCAGAACCAGGGCAGATCCCGGAGTCGTACGAGGAAGGCGTCCCCTTCCTCCCTCGTACGGATGGTTTCCGAAGGGGTACGACCGGGCGGTCGCCGTCAGTGGGCGACCACCGGGACGACCAGCTCGTCCTCGGCGCCCTCCGTGGAGCCGGTGACCGCGGTCGAGCCGGGGGTGCCGGCGTTGACCAGGGACACCACGATCACCGCGGCCAGCACCAGCATGCCGACGGCGAACCAGATGGCGTTGGTGTAGCCGTGCACCTGGCCCTGGAGGGCGACCAGCTGCTGCTGCGACTTGGAGGCCGCACCGGCGATGTGGTCCTTGATGTACGCGGTCGTCGCGGACGCGGCGATCGTGTTCAGCAGGGCCGTGCCGATCGCGCCGCCCACCTGCTGCGAGGTGTTGACCATCGCCGAGGCGACACCGGCGTCCCTGGGCTCGACGCCCAGGGTGGCCAGGGACATGGCGGGCATGAACGCCGTACCCATGCCGAGACCGAGCAGGACCATCGCCGGCAGGATCGTCGAGGCGTACGACGAACCGATCTCCAGCTGGGTCATCAGGAGCATGCCGACGGCGGCGACCAGGAAGCCGGGGCCCATCAGCAGCCGGGCCGGGACCCGGGTCATCAGACGGGTGCCGATCTGGGTCGAGCCGACCATCATGCCCGCGATCATCGGCAGGAAGGCGAAGCCCGTCTTGATCGGCGAGAAGCCCTTCACGACCTGCAGGTAGTAGGTCAGGAAGAGGAACGTGCCGAACATCGCGATGATCGCGATACCGAGCGAGAGGTAGATACCGCCGCGGTTGCGGTCGGTGACCACGCGCAGGGGCAGCAGCGGGGCCTTGACCTTGGCCTCGGTGACGACGAACGCGATCAGCAGGACGGCCGACGCGACGAACAGGCCGACGGTCATGGAGTCGCCCCAGCCGTCGGACTCGGCGCGGGTGAAGCCGTAGACCAGCGAGACCAGGCCCAGGGTGGACAGGAGCACGCCGGGGATGTCGAGCGGGTTGCGGTTGCGGCCGCCCTCCGGCTCACGGATGACGAAGTACGCGCCGAGCGCCGCGATGATCGCGAACGGGATGTTGACGAAGAACGTCCAGCGCCAGTCCATGTACTCGGTCAGCACGCCGCCGAGGATGAAGCCGACGGCGCCGCCGCCACCGGCGATCGCGCCGTAGATGCCGAACGCCTTGGCGCGCTCCTTGGCGTCCGTGAACATCACGGCGAGCAGGGAGAGCGCGGCGGGCGCGAGCAGGGCGCCGAAGATGCCCTGGAGGGCACGGGCACCGAACATCATGGCCTCGTTGGTGGCCGCGCCACCCAGTGCGGAGGCGGCGGCGAAGCCGGCCAGACCGACGACGAAGGCGCGCTTGCGGCCCCACAGGTCGGCTATACGACCGCCGAAGAGCAGCAGACCACCGAAGGCGAGGGCGTAGGCCGTGACGACCCACTGCCGGTTGCCGTCGGAGATGCCCAGGTCCTGCTGGGCGGAGGGCAGCGCGATGTTCACGATGGTGGCGTCGAGGACGACCATCAGCTGGGCCAGCGCGATGAAGACGAGTGCTTTCCAGCGGTTGGCGTGTGCGTCGGTATCGCTGACGCCGAGAGCCTTTGAGGCTGTATCAGACATGGGAGTACCCACTTCGGGACTTCGTGACGGAAAAAGGTGTCTTGTGGGGACGGCTCGACCGTGCGTCAACGGCGACGCCCGGTGAGTCGGTGTGGTGACTCGGTCGGTGGTGACTCGGTCGGTGTGGTGACTGGTTCGGAGTTCGGAACTAATCGCAGGGCCGGCGGAGATCCTCCATGGTCACGGCCGTGCCCGGCAGTTCGCTGCGGGCCGGGGCCCGCAGTCCGTCCAGGAACAGCTGCAGATGGCGGTGGACGAAGCGGTCGTTGACACCGCAGTTGGTGCCGGCCGGGGGCCGGCTGAGCTGGGCGACGACGATCATCAGATCGCCCACGCCGACGTCGCCGCGCAGCTGGCCGGCCGCCTTGGCGCGGTCCATCAGCTCCTCGACGATCTGCTCCACGCGCTCGCGTGCCGCTTCGAGATCGGGGTGGTTCTGGTCGAACGTGCTCTGCACCATCGGGCACAGGGCGCTGATCCGCTCGTCGGCGGAGGTGTGCACGAAACGCTCCAGCGCCTCGAAGGCGTCCCCGGTCTCGGCGAGCGCCAGCTCTCCCGCCTCCGACGTCCGGTCCATGACGGAGCAGACGACCTCGCGGACGAGCGCGTCGCGGTCGGGGAAGTTGCGGTACACCGTGGCGTTGCCGACACCGGCCCTGCGGGCGATCTCGTCGAGCGGCACATCGGGGCCGAACTCGGTGAACATCTCCCGGGCGGCGGTGACGATCCGCTCCCGGTTGCGCAGGGCGTCGGCGCGCGGCCGGGTCACCTTGCGCTGCGCGGGGCTCGCGGTCGTCATGGCGGTCACGGTGTCCTCCGTGGACTGTGGTCTCGGGCTGTGCGGTGGTGCTGTGCGGTGGTGCTGTGCGGTCCGGCTGTGTCGCCGGGCTGCCGTCTCGCGATCCGGGGAGTAGGTCCCCGTTTCACTGGAACACCTTCCTAAACGGGGAGACGCTCCCCGGTTATTTCAGGTTGAGGGGAACTTATGGTGTGACCTGAGTCACACCTCCCCCCGGCCCTCTTTCCCGGCCCCCTTCCCGGCCGACCCCACGTTCGGAGTCCTCCAGCGAGCGCCCGCGCACCCCGCGACCGAGGGTGAGCGAAAGGGCGCAGCCAGCCATCGTCGGCTGCCATGGACGAAGGGCCCGTGCATGCAGCTGACCCGTCGCATACGCCCGCGCCGTGTGGCCGCCCTCGCGACCATCACCGCCCTGACCCTCGCGGTCAGCACCTCGGCCGGCACCGGGCATCCGACGCGGGGCGCCGCCACGGCCGGAGCGGGCCCGATCGCACTGGCCCGCGGCTCGGCGTTCGGCCCCTGCATGATCAGCGGCAACCGCGCCGTCCAGATGTCGGAGGGCGTGCCGACCAACGCCGGCTACTCCCGCTCCACGGGCACCGTCCACGCCCTGACCCTGATGATCGACTTCCCGGACGTGCCGGGCTCCGGTGACGCGCTCGACCGCTACCGGGAGTTCTTCCCGCAGACCGAGAAGTGGTTCCGCACCGCGTCCTACGGCCGCCTGGACTACCGCGCCGAGACCCCGATCCCGCACTGGCTGCGCATGCCCAAACCGTTCAGGGCGTACGGCATAGAGCGCGGTGCCCCCTTCGAACCCGGCTACCGCGAGCTGGTCCAGGACATCGTGAGCGCGGCCGACCCGAGGGTCGACTTCCGGGACTACGACTTCCTGAACGTCCTGGTGACCCCGAACGCGGGCCCGTCCGCCCTCGACACGGTCCTCTCCGTCACCTTCGCCGGCAACACGGAGGCCCCCACCGCCGACGGCGTCCCCGTCGCCAACGCCTCCTTCGTGTACTCGCGTCAGGACGACGGCTCCGGCTCCTACGACAGGACCGGCTACCGGGTCCTCCCGCACGAGAACGGGCATGTCTTCGGCCTGCCCGACCTCTATACCCAGGAGGGCGGGGGCGCGGTCGGGCACTGGGACATCATGAGCGAGGACTGGGGGGCCAACAACGACCTGCTGGGCTGGCACAAGTGGAAGCTGGGCTGGCTGGACGCGAACCAGGTCGCGTGCGCGTCGAGGCAGGGCACGGCGTCGTACCTGCTCACCCCGCTGGAGCGGGCGGGCGGCCCGAAACTGGTCTTCGTCCCGCTGAGCGGCCGCACCGGATACGCCCTGGAACTGCGCACCCACGAGGGCAACGACGAGGCGGTGTGCCGGCCGGGGGTGCTGATCTACAAGGTCGACGCGGACGTGGACACGGGAATGGGGCCGGTTAACGTCTACGACTCCCAGCGGGACAGCGGCGGCTGCACCCGCAGCCCCAACGTCCACGCGGAACTCTCGGACGCCCCTTTCACCCCGGGCGAGGTCTTCAAGGACCCGAAGAGGGGGATCCGGATCGAGGTGACGGGGGTGGATCTGGCGGGGAACTACCGGGTGCGGGTGGAGCGGCGGTGAGGGGTGTTCCACGGGCGGGCACGGGGCGGGCCGGGCGGGGTGCGGTGCGCGGCGGTGAGGGGGCCGGCCGTCGGTGTGCGGGTGCGGGTGCGGGTCGGTAGGGGCTGGTCGCGCCCGCGCGGCACAGCCGCGGATGTCACGGCCCCGGGGCCCCTGGGGGGTTGCGGGCGGCGGCCTGTGCTCGGAAGGGACGGGGGTGGGTGGGGGTCGGCGGATTACCGTAGGGCTGGCCCGACCCTCGTACCGGAGAAACGATGCCCGCGAACCCCGCTCTCGACGCCGCCCTCGCCGCTGTGCCGGCCGAGGCGGTCACGCCGTTGATCCGTGGGGTCGCCGTGCTGCACCGGCTGACGGAGGCGGGAGGCGAGTTGAGTCCGAGCGCGCTGGAACGGGCCACGGGGCTCGCCCGTTCCACCGTCGACCGGATCACCTCGACGCTGGCCCGGATGGGATACGTCCGGCTGGACGGCCGCGATGTGATCCTCACCCCCCGTCTGATGGAGCTGGGCAACGCCTATCTCGCCGCCCTCCGCCTGCCCGCCCTCCTCGACGCGCGTGCCGACCGGCTGGCCGACGAACTCGACGAGTCGGTGTCCCTGGCGGTCGCCGACCGCGACGGCATCCGCTTCATCCACCAGGCCACCCGCCGCCGCGCGATGTCCCTCAGCTTCCGCATCGGCGATCTGCTGCCGGCCGAACGCACCGCGCCCGGCGCCCTGTTCGCGACGGAGTGGGGTGAGGAGGAGTGGCGGGCCTGGCGGGAGCGCCGGGCGGCGGACCCGCGGGACATCGCCTTCCCCGCCGTACCGCCGAGGCAACTGCCCTCCGACGACGAGGAGTTCGAGCGGGCGGTGCGCGGTGCCGCGGTGAACGGCTGGGCGCTGGACGACCAGTTGATCGAGCCAGGGCTGGTGGCGGTGTCGGTTCCGGTACGGGACCCGCGCACCGGACGCATCGCCTGCGCGGCCAATGTCGTGAGCCACACGAGCCGGCACACGCCGGACGGCCTGCGGGAGACATTGCTGCCTCGCCTGCGGACGGCGGTCGCGGCGATGGAGGACGATCTGCGGGAGCCGTCCTCCCCTCCCGCGCCGCCGCCCTCCGACCTGGCGACCTGGACCGGGGCGTCGAAGCAGGAGCTGGGGCGGGAGTTCGTGGAGTCCCTGGCCAGGGGGCTGACGGTGCTGACCGCCTTCGGCGAGGACCGCGCGGCCCTGACCCTGACCCAGGTGTCCCAGGCGACCGGCCTCGCACGGGCCACCGCACGCCGGGCGCTGATCACCTACGAGCACCTGGGACTGGTGCGGGCGCGGGACCGCGTCTTCGAACTGACGCCCAGGGTACTGGGGTTGGGCTTCCCGCCCCTGTCCCGGATCTCCCTCCCGGAGATCGCCTCCCCGCACATGGCCGAACTCTCCGAGCGCGTCCATGAGTCGACGTCCCTGTCGGTGCTGTCCGGCACCGAGATCCAGTACACGGCACGGGTCGCCACGGGCCGGATCATGAGCGTGAACATCACGGTGGGGACGCGGTTGCCGGCGTACGCCACGTCGATGGGGCGGGTGATGCTCGCGGACCTGGCCGAGGAGGACCTCGGGATGGGCCCGTTGCGCGCGCTGACCTCGCACACCGTCACCGACCCGGCGACCCTGTCCCGCGTACTGGACGAGGTCCGCGCCCGCGGATACGCCCTGGTCGACGAGGAGTTGGAGGAGGGCCTCCGCTCGATCGCGGTACCGGTCCGGGACCGCACGGGCCGGGTGGTGGCGGCCCTGAACGTGGCCCTGCACGCGTCCCGGCGGTCGGTACCGGAGTGCGAGCACGAGCTCCTGCCCGAGCTGAGGGCGACCGCGGCCCGGATCGAGGGGGATCTGGGGGTGGCGGGGAGGTTCACCCGGGTGGGGGTGGTGTGACGGGGGGCAGTAGGTGCGGCGCCCGCACCCTGAGAATGCCGAAGACCTCCTCCTTCGCCAGGCCACGCAGTTCCGCCAGGAAGGCGGGGTCCACATGGCCTTCCCTGGCCCAGATGCCGCCGAGGGACTCGGCGCTGTGCTGGGCCAGGACGCTGTTGAAGTCGCCGTCCCGGACCGCCCTCATCAAGGCCTCTTCGACGAGGGGCCCGGAGAGGAACTCCAGATCCGACGCCGCGTCCTCCCGATCGTCCTCGCGCGCCGTGGGGTCCTCCAGGAGACGGACCAGCAGCACCGCGCGCTCGTCGTCCGGGATCGTCGGGTCGGCCCACGCCGGCCCCGGCGACGAGACCGTCGCCGGGGCCTCGGTGGTACCGCTGGGCCGGTCCTTCTTGAGCAGCCTCGCCAGCCAGCTTCTCATCTAGAACAGATCCTCGATCCCGTTCACGAGTGTCTCGCCCATACCGCTGCCGACCACACCGCCGACGACACCGCCCACGACACCGCCGACGACACCGCCGACGGCTGTTCCGGCAGCCGGGATGACGGAGCCGAAAGCGGCGCCCATTTCCGCGCCGTACTCGGCGCCGACGCCCGCACCCACGAGCCCGCCGGCCAGGCCGGCCCCGTCGTGGACCGCCGTCTGTGTGCGCTCGCCACTGGGTGCCGTCGCCACATCGTAGATGTCGTAGGCGACGGCCCCGGCCAGCACCAACCTGCCGCCGACCTTGGCGGCCGACCTGAGGTCGATGTTGCCGCTGGGAGCCCACGGTTCGTCCAGGGGGATGTGCTTGAGGTTGGCGTCCGGTGTGCTCGACTCGGGCACCAGATCGCTCTTCGCCCCCTTCTGGCCCGTGAACGGGTTGGTGTACTCACCCTCGGTGGCCGTCCGCCCGGTGAACCTCGGGAACTGACTGCCCCCCTGCAGTCCGGACGTGGTGCTGGCCTCGAACTTCAGCTCCATCATCCACTTGAAGTTGCCGTCGCCGTCGACGTAACCCCACTTCTCGACATTGCTGTTCGGCTTCAGCGACCAGCCCTGGCTGCGGGCCCAGTTGCGCAGCCACTTGGCGTTGCGCTGGGCGTTGCTGAGCCGGGGCAGGATGTTGGTGGCGGCGTTGACCCCGGCGCCCGAGCCGTTGACGAAGACGGACGTCAGCTTCGTGGACTTCTTGTCGCCGCCGCCGGTCGACTTCGTCTTCGGCTTCGAGCAGGGCAGTGAAATGTCGTAGAGGCACGTGCCCTGCGTACCACCCGGGTCAAGTCCCGCGGGGTCGCTGAAGTTCGTCGGGTTGTTGCCGGAGTAGGTGTACGGGTTGTTGGTCTCCGGGGCGTACGGCGTGTTCACCGGGTCGGTGGACAGGAAGCGGCCGAGCGACGCGTCGTACATCCGCGCGCCCAGGATCGACAGCCCCGTGGAATCGTCCTCCGCGTTGCCCGTGAAGCCGCGGTCCATGGCGGCCGGCAGGGCGGTGGAGCCACGCTGCTTGCCGAAGGGCAGATAACGGCGTCGGGTCACGATGCCGCCGGCCGCGGTGATCATGAGTTGGGTGGAGGCCTGGGCGTCGTTGAGCAGCCAGGTCAGTGCGCCGTTCGCGGAGCCGTCCGCGACACGCACGGCGACCGCCGTGCCGTCCGCCGAGTAGTAGCGGCTGGCCTTCGCCGAGCCCGTCGGCGTCTTGTGGATCTCGTGGCCCTCGAGGTAGAGCACCTTCTCGCCCGGAGCGTTGCGCAGGAGCACATTGCCGCTGGCGTCGTAGACGTAGCTGGTCGTGTTCGAGCCCGTGACCACGGACGACACCTTGTGCAACGGCGACCAGTGGACCGCGGAGGCCACCCCGTTCACCGTACGGGAGTCCATCTGGCCGGCCTTGTCGTACCCGTAGGTGTCCGTGCCGGTCGGTGTGACGACGCTGGTGACGCCGTGCGGCTGGGCCGCGCCCGGGGTGTAGCTCTGCTGGTCGGCGGAGTAGCCGGGGTAGACGTAGTCGCGGACGGTCGATCCGCTCGACGTGGTGGACGTCTCCTTCTGCAGGTTGCCCAGGCCGTCGTAGGTGTAGGCCAGCTGGTACGGGTCGTTGGTGCTGGTCAGGTCAGGGGTGAAGGCACCGGTGCAGCCGGTCGAGACCGCCGTCGTCCATGCCTGGGTGAGGCGGTTCAGCTCGTCGTACGTGAAGCACTCGTGCTGACCGGTGATCTTGTCCGTTCGGTCGGTGATCTGCCCCGACGCGTCTCGGACGTAGTCGTCGTTCTGCACCGGGGTGCTGCCGGCCTTGCTGGTCGTGGAGGTGACGTTCTTCAGCCAGCCGGTGCCGGTCGCGTCGTCGTAGGTGTAGCTGCGGCGCGCCGTCACCGGGGTGTTGGCGGTGTCGCTGCTGCTGCCGTACGTACGCCCCGAGAGACGGCCCACGGTGTCGAAGTCGGTCGCGTCCACATACGTCGCCAGCGGGCTGGTCAGCTTGTCGACCATGCCCAGGCTGTCGTAGCCGGTGGTGACCGTCTCCGCCTTCAGTCCGCCGATGGCCGGGTAGTCGACGGCCGTGCGGTGGTCGGCCTGGTCGTAGTGGTAGACGAAGTCGTAGCCACCGTTCAGGCCGGCGCCGTCACCCGCGTTGGGGATGGTGACGGTGGTACCGGTCTGACGGCCACGGGCGTCGTAGCCGTCGACGGACTCGATGAAGGCGTTGCCCGCGCTGTCGTACGAGGTGGCGGAGGCCAGTTCGCCCTTGCCGCCGGTCGCCGTGTCGTACTTCATCTCGGTCAGCAGCGTGCTGCCCTGCTTGACCGTCGTCGGGCGCTCCAGGTTGTCGTAACCGTAGGAGAGGACTGTGCCGTTGGCGTCGGTCGTCGTGAGCTGCTGGCCGTTGTCGTCGTAGACCGTGGAGGAGCCGCCCGCGTCGGGATCCGTCGTCGTCAGGCGCTCACCGAGCCAGTTGTATGTGTAGGTGGTGAGGTTGCCCTTGGCGTCGGTGATCTTCGAGAGCTGACCGCTGCGGGTGTACTCGTATGTCGTCGTATACGTCGAGGGGCCGAACTCGACCACCTTCGACACCTGGCCGTACACGTCGGTGTACGTGTTCGTGCGGTCCCCCACCGAGGGGACGGTGGTGGTGTAGTCGCCGTGGTAGTTGGTGATCGTCTGGCCCTGGATCTGCGCATCGCCGTCGACCAGGATCCGTGACTGGGTGGTCCGGCCGGCGTAGTCGATGAGCAGGTCCGTGTACGACGGCAGGCTCGCCACGGTCGGCAGCACCATCCCGCTGCCCGACGCGGAGCTGTTGTAGAACGCCGAGGACGTGCCGGTGACGTTGCCGGAGGTGTCGTAGCGGGTCGCGACCACCGTGCGGCCGGTGCCGCCCGGCGCCGGGCTCTGCGTCTCACGGGTGCGGCCGAGACCGTCGTAGTAGACGTGGCTCACGACATCGGTGGTACCGGTCTGCAGGGTCTTGCTGGTGACGAGCGCGGGGCCGGTGACGAGCGTCGGCACGCCGTCGGAGTTGGTGGCCGTCGGAATGTCGTACGAGAACGCCATCGACGGGTGCCCGTCGGGGTAGTTGGCGATCTCCGTGGGCTTGAAGACCTGGGAGAGGCGGCCCACGGAGTCGTCGACGATACGGGTCTGGTTGCCGTTCGCGTCGACGATCTTGTACGGGTTGCCCCACAGGCGCGAGTACCAGGTCGTGGTCGTCTGCGCCGTCTGAGCGCCGCTGCCGTCCGGGTCGGGCGAGGTGACGACGACGCCGTCGGTGGGCCAGGCGTTGTTGGGCGAGTTGTAGACGGTGGTGGTGACGTTGCTCTTTCCGTCACTGGAGGACTTCACCCGGCCCGCCGCGTCATAGCCGGTCGTGGTGGTGCGGGCGTGCGAGGCCGTGTCGTAGGAGAGGGCCTTGGTGATGTTGCCGTCGGTCGGCTTGTCCGAGGCCACGTCGGTCGCGTTGTCGTACAGGTTCACCTGGTACGCGTCGCGGTTGGCGTCCGTACGGCTCGCGCAGTCGGAGCTGTGGTGGATGGTCTCGTCCGGCAGCACCATCCAGCGCTGCACCTTGGAGTCGGTGAAGTAGTCGGTGTTGTAGGCGCGTCCGTAGACGGTGCACCGGTTGTCGTCGACGTTCACCTCGCCCCAGTCGTTGGTGCGCAGCGGCAGGCCGTACTTGGCGCTGGTGGCGCTGGTGGCGTCGTACTGGTCCTCCACGACGTGGTCCCGCCAGCCCGAGGAGACCAGCGTGGACGTGGTCGTCTTCGTCTCGCGCACGAAACGCGCGTCCGGCAGGCCGTCGTAGACCGCGGTGTCATGGACCCAGTAGTCGTGGAAGACGCGCTGGTGGGAGCTGCCCGCGCCGTCGCGCCGGCTGGTCTCGATCACCTTGCCGCGCAACCATGCGCTGTCGGTGTAGGAGGTGCCCTGGCCGTCCGTGACGGTGACGTTGCGGGTGGCCGAGGAGTCGGTCTTGGAGGTGCGGTCGCCGTCCATGCCGCGGTAGAGCCAGTAGTAGGTGGAGGCCGCGTTGGACTTGGTGCCGGTGTGCACCTCGACCTGCTGGTAACCGCGCCAGTCCGTCCACGACTCGTCGCTGTCGGGGGTCAGCGGGTCGTTGGGGAACGCCCAGGCGGGCTTGCCGTTGTAGTCGTACGTGGTGGTCATGACCGGGTCACCGTCGTCGCCGGCGCCCTTGCCGACGCCGGGGTCGGCTTGGACCTTCGTGACGAGGTACTTCTTGAACCAGCCGGTGGTGGAGGAGGTCTTCCCCTCCGGTGTCCAGGACTGCTTGAAGCAGTCCTTGTCGTTGCTGGACTCGGTGGGCAGGGCGTCCGAGGTGCAGGCGTTGGCGAAGCCGTAGGAGACGTTGACGAACGAGCCCAGGTCGCCGTGGACCTGGTTGACCCTGCGGAAGTTCAGCAGGCTCGAACCGACCTGGTTGTCCAGCCACTCGCCGTTGAAGTTGATCGTCGGCAGGGTGATGTCGGGACCGTCGCCGTATCCCTTGCGCTGTACGTAGTCCAGCCACAGCTGGCTGCCGATGGTGCCGTCGGGGTTCGGCAGCCCGTACTTCATCTGGTACTGCATCGCCGGGTCCCACGTCATCTGCGACTCGACGGTGTTGGTGTCGGAGCCGCGGACGTAGGTCTTGATGTCCCACAGCATGTCGGTGTTGAAGAACGTGGGAGACGCCGTCTGGCCGGTGATCGACTTGCAGTCGTCACCCGTGTTGCACATCAGGTCGGTCGGCACGTCGGGATACGAGGACGGGCTGGTCCAGATCGACGGGCAGGCGCCGGGGTCGTGGGCCAGCGGGTCGTCGGTCATGCGCTGCGTGCAGCGGCCCACGTGGCTGAGCTCGACCTTCGCCGGCAGCTGGGCGCCGGACAGCTGGGACGCCCAGCCGTACTCCACACGCACCAGGTAGGAGGCGGCGTCGTAGCCGCGGGCCTTGTCGGTGTTGATCCAGGAGCGGTAGCGGTTGGCCTGCTTCTCGTAGAAGTAGGTGTTCTCCACCTCGTTCCTGTCCACGACCCAGTCGAGGTTCCAGCGCCAGGCCTGGTCACAGGGCTCGGGGAACGTGGCGTGGCAGGGCTCGCCGGCGTCGTTGCCCGCGACCGGCACGGTGAGCACGGAGTGGGTGTAGACGTCGGTGCCGTTCTGCACCTTGTCACGCTCGCTGCGCCCCCACCCGAAGTAGTAACGCGTGCCGTCCTGGGCGGAGATGACCCAGTACTCGTCGTCCGCGCCGTGCCCGCCGCTCAGGTGCTGCACCCGCCAGCCGGGGTCGTCCTGGAGGTGGTACGAGCCGGTGCCGGTGTCGTCCTGGACCAGGTTGGAGGTGTGGCCGTTGAAGTTGATGACGTACATCGCGCCGTCCGGCTCCTTGGCCGAGTTCGGCGAGTCCCAGCAGAGGTCACCGACGGTGGAGATGCCGTCGGTGCGGCAGGGGCGGTAGCGGCGCTCGATGTAACCCGGGTCCAGGTCCCAGCCCAGGCCCGCCTGGCCGGCCTGGGTGTTGGCGGCGGAGGTGAGGGCGTCGACCGTCTGGGAGTTGTACGACAGCGACAGATCCGGCGCCTCGCCCGTCGGCGGCTTCGGCACCTGGATCGGCAGGGAGTAGCTGAAGCCGCCCGATCCCGGCGACACGCTCCACGAACCGGAGGTGCTCAGCGGCGTGGCCCGGTAGTCCCCCGCGTCCGACGAGGACCCGGACGCCACCGCGTACACCGACGCCGAGGAGGCGGCGGACGCCTCCAGCGCCGCCGACCGCGCCAGTTGCGTCGACACTCCCGAGGCAACGTCGTCCGGCAGGAGGTGGCCCGAGGGGTCGGCATCCGCCTGGACGGTCGCTGTCAGGGTGCCGTTCGCGACGTCGTTGACCGCCTTCACCAGCTTGCGATCACCCGGTGAACACCCCTTGGCCTTCGGTGTGGTCAGCGCGCACGCCGGGAGCTTCACCAGCCGCAGCCGCGAGGCGAAGTTGCCGCCGTAGGCGTTCTTGAAGCCCGAGTAGTCCAGCGTGACGCGCACCAGGCCGGCCGTTCCGACGCCGTCCTTGCGGGTCAGCCGGACGCCCAGCCCGACACCGCCCGCCGGGGCCACCGCCTTGCGGTCCAGCACCTCGACGTCGACCGAGGCGGGCGCCGCCGACTTCGCCTTCGCCGCGCCCGAACCGCCCAACAGCCCCGCATCCGGGGCCTTGTTCAGCAGGTCGCGGTAGGGGGCCGGGCCCACGGACACCACGGCTGCCTTCGCGTCGGCACTCGTCCCGGCCGCGTCGACCACCGCGCCGGAGGGTGCCACCGCCAGGGCCTTGCCCGGCTTGACGCCGTCCAGGTTCACCAGGGCGCCGGTCGGCTTCGGCCAGGTGGACTTGGGCGGTTTGGTCGGCGTGGGATCCGAACCGTCCCTGCGGACGGCCGAGGCGGCTCGCGTCGGGACCGCCGGGGTCCGCTCGAGGCGCGACGCGGTCGACTGCGACAGAGCCAACGCCGGCGCGCCGGACAACAGACCGGTCACCAGGACGCCGGAAACGACCAGCCCCAGGCTCTTCCACCGCGACACCATCGCGAACCCCCCACCAGACATGGCACGTGGCAGCGACAAAGCCGGCCCCGCCCCCGGAAACCTCACAAGACGCCCTGGCCGACCTGTGTCTCTCTGGAAACCCGCGCAGGTCGGTCACAAGACCGGAGCGGAACTTAACCAGGAGCAAACATCTAGGGAAAGATCAACGAAACGGACATTGAACGCCAGATCAGATCAAGCCCCGGCAGAAGCAATTACGTGACATGCGTCACACGCGCCGTCTGCACGGAACGGTCAACAATCCGGGCTGGCGTCACCGGATCACCTGATGCTTCAATCCCCCCTCACAACCAAGGAGAAGCTCCCAGGGGGGAAGAAG